>NZ_JBCNJT010000005.1 GCF_039596395.1 Fluviicola sp. | reverse complement strand
ATAGCTTTAGGTGTCTATAGCAACGAGGTCCACCTCTTCCCATTCCGAACAGAGAAGTTAAGCCCGTTAGCGCTGATGGTACTGCCCTTTTGAGGGTGGGAGAGTAAGTCGATGCCACTTTTAATAAGCCCTGTCAGTTTACTGATGGGGCTTTTTTGTTGTTAGTAACTTTGCTATTTAGATTAAATACCTAAATTCGATGAGATGAAATTTCAAAAGCTAAACGATGATTGTTCCTGGTTATGGGAACTGAATGGACTTAAAATCATGGTTGATCCGTGGTTTACTGCTTCTCAGATCGATGGACATCGTTTATTCAGTGAGCAATTTCATCAAAGTCCGCAACCACCCGTTTCAAGTTTACCTGCTGTAGATTATTTGTTCATTTCAAATCGGTTTACGGATCATTGCAACAAAGAAACCCTGCTTCAGTTTGATTCATCAGTTCCTGTTATAGCGAAGAAAAGTATTTTGAAAAAGATAGCAAAATGGAATCATTTTAAACATTTGATACCGTTGCAGGATGCTCCTTTACCAATCAGGGAATACAAACCGGGAAAATTATCGGACCTTGTACACAGCGCCTACCTATTCGATTCGAAAGAAGGAAGTGTTTTATTCGCTCCGCATGGTGCTAAAGCGGCCAATTTGCCGAAAGCGGACGTGTTGATCACTACTACAACCCGTTACCATTTACCATTTTGGCTGGGAGGTACCGTAAACCTGGGAATTAAACAAGCGGAATTACTTTACAAACAATGTGGAGCGAAATTATTCCTTTCAACACACGATGAACAAAAATTGGGAAAGGGTTTTGTAGAAAAACTGGCGGTGAAGCATTATGTAACGGATGCCGATTTTGTGACCTACCTGAAAGCCAATGAAAGTATTTCCTTTTAAAGCATTTCAGCAAGAAATCCATGGAATTCTTCTATCGATTTACTCTTCTTTAATTTGCGGTATAATTGTTTTCCGTCTGAAAGCCCGTCGGATAAATATTCCCAATAGGATCTCATTTTGCTTAAAGCATACCCTCTATCCGGGTTACATTCCAATAGACTATCGGTTAAATGTGCCGAAAAACGAGCTAATTTATCCCGGTAAAGATCTCCCGGATCTACTATCCCGAATCTTATTTCTTCAAACAAGCTCGGATTTTTCATCGCTCCTCTTCCGATCATCCAATGTTCAATTCCTTTAAATCTCACTTGCAAGTCATCAAAGTCTTCTTTTGACTCAATGTCGCCGTTGTAAGTCAATCGATGGTTCGTCAGGGAAATACATTCCAGGAAGCGCTCGTGATCACAGCTGCCATTATACAGCTGTTTCGCATAACGCGCATGAATAATGATCTCTGTTAGTGGATAATCATTTAAACGTGGAAGGATTTCCAGTATTTCTGAAGTACTTTCCAATCCCATACGCATTTTGATTCCTAGGCCCATTTTGAGCTTCGGGAAAATAGTGTCGAAGAGCTGAAAGATTTCAGAAGGTTTATTTAAAATTCCGGCACCGAGGTTTTTGTTGGTGACCATCGGATAAGGACATCCCATATTCCAGTTTAATTCCGTGTATCCCAGCGATTCGATGTAATCAGCCATGATAAAGAATTCGGGTTCGCTGCAAGCCATGAGTTGTGGAATAACAGCAACATGTGGGTTGTTCTTCGGAAGAATATCGATTTTCGGAGCGTTCTTAATCGTTCCGTCATTGTTTAATTTTAAATAGGGTGCATAGAATTTATCGACTCCACTAAAGACAGCAAGGTGTGCATTTCGAAAGTGATAATCGGTATATGTTTGCAAAGGCGCTAAGGCTAATTGCATAAGTTCTTAAGGATTGGAGACACTCACAGGAATAATTTTCCCATGAAAGTACTTTCCGTTATTCAGGGCGAAATCTACAATGAATGCTGCAATCTCATCCGGCTGATGCGGAGCTTTGTATCCCGGAAAGGCTTCTTCCATCATTTCGGTTTGAACTGCTCCCAAACATAAACAGTTGATTGCGATTCCCGAATTCTTGAATTCTTCAGCCAATAACTCTGTCAGTGAAACCAAAGCGGCTTTGGAGGTCGAATAAGCTGCTAATCCCGGGAATTTTGAGCTTCCCTGGAAACCTCCGATGGAAGAGATCATGACAATATGCCCGCCCGGTTTCATTTTCGGGATGCAGATCTGCGTAATTTCCATTACTGACATGACGTTTACCTGGTAACAATTGTGAATGTCTTCGCGGGTTAATTCCAGGAATGGTTTGACAGCTATAAAACCGGCATTGTGGATCAGGTAATCGATCTGATCAATTCCGGAAATAGCCTTTTCGAAATCCGATTTAACGGTCGGGCTCAAAAGGTCCAGATGAATGTAACGGATATTGTTTTCAGAACGGGTTTGCAGACTTCTGGCAAAACCAAATGTTTCAAGCCCCTTGTCGGCAAATTGCTTAACCAATTCTTTACCGATTCCGCGGCTAGCTCCGATTACGAGGACATTTTCAGACATCAAAATCCAATTTTAAAACTTCGCTGGTCGGATGTGCCTGGCAGGTCAAAATATACCCTTCCTTCACTTCCTCATCCGTTAAAGCGTAATTGATGTTCATCTGGGCACTTCCTTCCAGGATTTTTGCCTTACAGGTACAGCAAACACCTCCTTTGCAGGAATATGGAACATCCATTCCGGATTGATCCAAGGCATCCAGGATACTTTTTCCGTTTGTAGCCAACTCAATGCGCTGAATTTCTCCGTCGAGAATAGCGCTAATCTGGGAAACGCCGGTGAAAGTACCGACAACCGTAGTTTCTTCCTGCTTCATCAAAACAGGAGTCGTAAACAATTCGAAATGAATCTTTTCTTTTGGAACTCCAAAAACCCCCAATACTTCCTGGATTCCCATGATCATTTCTTCCGGGCCACAGATGTAGAATCCGTCGGCTCTCAAAAGGGGTAATTCTGCTTTAATCAATTCACTGACGTGGTGCTTGTCCAATCTTCCTTCCTGATGCCCTTCATTTTTCTCCTGACTGAAGAAAAAAGTAGAATTAACGTTCGGAAATGCCTTGATTTCATCCATGAAAAATGCCGTATCCATTTTGGAATTTCCGTAGATCAAACGCATTTTTTGGTTCTGTCCCAATGATTTGGCAAAAGACATAAATGGTGTAATACCACTTCCTGCTGCGAAACAGACAATGTTTGGAGCCTTTTGATCCAATTTGAAATTTCCCATGGGAAAATCCAATTCAATCTGATCTCCTGCTTTTAATTCGTTTACCAAATAGTTTGAAACCAATCCCTTGTCAATTGCTTTTACTGCAACTGCCAGGTTTTTCTCATTCGGTCCGCTGCAAATAGAATAGGAACGCGTGTGTTTTGTTCCGTTCAGCGTTACATGAACATTGATATATTGCCCGGGCTCATACACAAACTGATCTTTTAAATCCGCAGGAATTTCGAAATGAATCCGGCTTCCAACAGCTGTGATACGTTCGTTATTTGCTACCGTAACCATTCCCGAACGAACTTTTTTCGCCCCGGAATCTTTTTTGAATTTGGAAAATAACCCCATAATTAATCGTCAAATGATACTGTTAATTTTTCGGAGGTCGGGTGAGCCTGGCAAGTTAGGATGTAACCTGCTTCCACTTCATCTTTCTCCAGTGCATAATTGACATCCATTACTGCACTTCCTTCAATAATTTTCGCTTTACACGTACAGCAAACGCCGCCTTTACAAGCGAACGGCAGATCTGCACCTGCTGCATAACCTGCCTCCAGGATAGATGTTCCTGCAGTGTTCAAATCTACTTCGATACGGTCTCCATCCAAAATGATAGTCACTTTTGCCAGTACGTCCTGGTCTTTCGGCACTACAATTTTTGCCTGTGAACCGGCTGTTTTTGTTCCGAAAAGTTCAAAATGAATCTTGTTTTCCGGAACTCCGGATTCCATCATGGCGTTTTTAACAGCGTGGATCATTTCTTCCGGTCCGCAGCTGTATACCGCATCGATGTTTTCTCCGCGAAGCAAAGTCCGCCCGATCAATTCCACCTTTTCTTTGTCGATACGCCCTTTTTGCAAAGGATTTCCCAAACTTTCGCGGCTTAGAACATGGATCAGCTGAAAACGGTTGATGAATTTATTTTTTAATGCTTCTAATTCTTCTCTGAAAATGATGCTTGCAAAACCTCTGTTTCCGTAAACCAGTGTGACAGTACTCATCGGTTCGTTTGCCAGGATAGTTTTTGCAATCGAAATGATCGGAGTGATCCCGCTTCCCGCCGCAAAAAGTGCATAATTCCGGGTTGCCGCAATATCAGGAACCAATTGGAAATGTCCGCTTGGTGTCATCACATCCAACGTTTCCCCGACTTTCAAATCCGATGTTGCCCACGATGAAAAACGACCGTCATCTACACGCTTAACAGCAACTCTCAGTTCACCGTCATGCGGTGTAGCACAAATCGAATATGATCTTCTCAATTCTTCACCGTCGATGATTTTACGGATCGTAATGTACTGACCGGAAATAAATTGGTATTCGTCAGTCAGTTCGGATGGAATCTCAAATGCAATGGAAACAGTGTCATCAGTTTCCTTTCTGATATCTTGAACAACTAAAGGATGAAACTTCGGAGTCATTTCTGAATTTTTTGAATACAAAAATAGAATTTAATTCGGCTTGGAGGCCACATATTTCGAGTGACTTTCGTCATTTCGAGCCATTATAAGTTAAATTTTGGAATCCATTGAAAAGCTGTTGTTTATGAATTTCGTTCAATAAAAAATGTGAAAAATTTGTCGGTCTTAATTTAAGTTACTAACTTTCTTCGTCACAAGTCTTTAAATTATGACACAGATTACCGCGCTTACGGAAGGAGTTTTGATCCGGGTTTCGACTCAGTTTCGGGCAGATGTTTCTCAAACAACGGACTCAAGCTATTTCTTCAGCTATCGAATTGATATTGAAAACCAAAATCAATTCACCGTTCAATTGCTTCACCGCGATTGGTTTATTTTTGATTCTTTGAATCCTACCATGCACGTAAGTGGTGAGGGAGTTGTTGGTCAACAACCTATTCTGGAGTCGGGAGAATTATACCAATACACCAGCGGATGCGAATTGAAATCCGAAATGGGTTCCATGCATGGATTCTATACGTTCAAAAACATGGATACAGGCCAGCTTTTCAAAGTGGATATTCCTGTTTTTCAATTGAATTTCCCGGGAAAATTGAATTAAATCAAACGTTCAAAATAACCACTTAAACTTATTGAACCTCTTTGAGCATTTTTTATTCCCCGCTCTTCTTCAGCTTAAACACCAAAAGCACCACCGTAATTCCCAAAGCTCCTGCAAGAATTAAAAGCATGTAAACCCAAAAGGAAGATTCTTTTTTAATTTCTGCTGTCTTCTGTTCTTCAAAATCTGTTCGCCAGATTTCATGTTGCAGGTTGGTCAGGTCTTCGTCATCTGCATTTTGCCGCAGTTTCAGTTCGTTTGAAATTGCCAATGCTTTTTCCATGTATCCGGTGGCTTCGTCAAATTGTTGCAACTCTTTGTAAACCCTTGCCATTGCCAGGAAACCATCTTTTTCTTCCTTCAAAAGCCCGTCTTTTTTGGCGAGGTCCGCTGATTTCTGATACCAGGAAAGCGCTTTCTGATATTGTTCGATGTAAAAATGATAATCACCCATATTGTACAGGCTTTCGGAAATCGATTTCACATCATTGACCGATTCCCTTAATTCCAATGCTTTTTGAAAGTGCAGCCGGGCATTGGTCGTATCACCCTTTTCAAAATATACGATTGCCAGGTTATTCAAGGCATGTGCTTTCGGGGAAGTCAGGTTTGTTTTCTGTGCCATCTGGTAAGATACTTTGAAGAACTTCTCGGCCAAACTGAATTTTTCCGAAATGCGGTAAATGTCTCCCAAGCGCGCATAAGCCGTACTCAAACCGCGGTAATTTTTGGATTTGGAGGCTCGTGAAATGTAGTCTTTGTAAGTTTCAATGGCTTGCTTCTCCTTATTTTGAAGTAAATAAGCTTCTGCCAAAGAGATCATTCCTTCGGTTTTATCGCGTGATTCTGTATTGCTCCGGTTGTAAGTGATCGCTTTTTTCGCCCAGAGCATGGAGGAATTCCCGTCATCGAGTTTCCGGTAACCAGACGAAATAATCTTACAAACGTTGGTCAGAAGGGCCATATCTCCGCGTTCCTGTAGTCGTGGAAGCGTTGCTTTTGCCATCACGATTCCGTCGTTGATACGGCCGTTCATGACATAAAATTCGGCAAGGGTAATTTTTCCGAATTCAATAGCCGGCTGATAATGATTGTCGATCCCATAAAAGAAAAGTGTTTCACCGACCATTCTCAAAGAGTCGATGGATTCCGATTGATAATAAAGACTGAGTTTTTTTGCTGCTTCGATCCGTTCGGTTTCGCTTCCGTTATTCAGCAGCTTCCATTGTTTCCGTGAATCGCCGTAGGATTGGGTGAATGACCAAAAATGAGAACTGATGGTAAAAAGAATAATGGCAGCAGAAGTCTTCATAGTGTGTTTAAATAACAATCACCCAAACATAAGAACAAATCTTTTAAATAACGATGGAAGTTCAATAATATCGCATCAATCTGATTGTTGAACTCCGAGCATTATGCGTACATTTGTAATGCAAAAATGTATACTATGTCAAACGCGTTATTTACGGTTCCGAAAGCAATCAATGAACCGGTAAAGGCTTATGTTCCGGGAAGTCCAGAGCATACGGCTTTGATTTCTGAATATCAAAGAATGTTGAACCAGGAACCAATCGATGTACCGATGTACATTGGTTCGGAATTGGTTCGTACAAACAATAAAAAACCGATGTCACCTCCACACGACCACAAACACGTGTTGGGACATTTCAATTACGGAGATGCATCTCATGTTTCCAAAGCGATCGATGCTGCAATGGATGCGCGCGAGCAATGGGCAAACCTGCCGTGGGAACAACGTGCTGCTATCTTTTTGAAAGCTGCGGATTTATTGGCAGGGCCTTTCAGAAATAAAATGAACGCTGCAACCATGTTAGGGCAATCCAAAAACGTGATGCAGGCTGAAATCGATGCTGCATGTGAGTTGATCGATTTTTTCCGTTTCAATGTTCAGTATCTGACTCAAATCTATAAAGACCAGCCGGAATCTTTACCGGGAATGTGGAACAGATTGGAATACCGCCCGCTGGAAGGATTCGTTTTTGCTCTTACACCTTTCAACTTCACATCGATTGCTGCAAACTTATGTGCTGCACCGGCAATGATGGGGAACGTAATCGTTTGGAAACCTGCTGAATCTCAAATGTATTCTGCACAAGTGATTATGGAAGTATTCCGTGCAGCGGGTGTTCCTGACGGAGTGATCAATATGATCTCTGTTGACGGGCCAGTTGCAGGAGATGTGATCTTTAAGAACAAGCATCTGGCAGGATTACATTTCACTGGTTCTACAGGAGTTTTCCGTCATTTGTGGAAAGAGATCGGAAATAACATCGAAAATTACAGAGCATATCCGCGCATCGTAGGAGAAACAGGAGGAAAAGATTTCGTAATGGTTCACAAAAGTGCAAATGCTGCTGAAGTAGCAACTGCATTATCACGTGGAGCATTTGAATTCCAGGGACAAAAATGTTCTGCTGCTTCCCGTTCATACATTCCTTCTAATTTGTGGCCGGATGTAAAAGAAATCTTGGTAAACCAGGTGAAATCCTTCAAAATGGGGTCGCCGGAAGATTCTTCGAATTTCATCAATGCGGTGATCGATGAGCGCGCTTTCGACAAAATTTCAGGATACATTGATTATGTGAAGTCTCAATCAGATGCGGAGATCATCGTTGGAGGTTCTTACGACAAATCAAAAGGTTACTTCATTGAGCCTACGGTTGTCGTTACAACAAATCCAAAGTTCAGAACATTGGTAGAAGAGATTTTCGGACCGGTTTTGACCATCTATGTTTACCCGGAAAATGAATTCGAAGCAACTTTGAAATTGCTGGACGAAACTTCCGAATATGCATTAACAGGTTCCATCATGTCGAATGACCGTTATGCGATCCAGTTTGCTACTAAGGCGTTGGAAAATGCAGCAGGAAACTTCTACATCAATGACAAACCGACCGGGGCAGTTGTTGGTCAGCAGCCATTCGGAGGAGCAAGAGGTTCCGGTACGAATGACAAAGCAGGAGCGGCAATGAACTTGTTGCGCTGGGTATCTGCAAGAACGATCAAAGAAACGTTCGTTCCACCGACAGATTACAAATATCCGTTCTTAGGATAAAACAAAATAAATAGAAGAGAAGGGTGTCGAAAGATGCCCTTTTTTATTTTACCACATAGATCATATAGGTACATAGCACACACATAGAAAAAACTTTATCATAGAAAACTATGTGACCTATGTTGCTATCCTGAAGTATCGGAACAAGTTGTGGTCAAAATAAAATGAGAGCGGAGTGAAACAAGAGATCAGCCGCGGCTGATCGATAAATACCTGCTATAGCATATTACAACTCGTTTTGAAAACAGTTCCATTACATTTCCAATGCATCAAAACCTCTGTGTTCTATGTACCTATGTGGTATTATCACCAAAGAGAAGGATTATTCAACCGGTCATCCAGATTGAACCGCAGGAAAACCTCAAATCCTCCGCGCGATTTTGAAACCGGCGTCAAACGGGAAAGATTGAAATCATAAGCCAAGCCAACCGAGAACTGGTGGTACTGGAAATATCCCTTTGCTACGAAAGCATCTTTATAGCGGCTGAATAAACCAAGCGCTGCTGCTACAGGTTTGATTGAGCCGGTGAAATGCGAAGACTCCCGGATATTATAACGCAGGTAAGTTCCGAATAGGATTTCCGAATACTTAGCCTGCATCTGTACATAAACCGCAGGTTGCACTGCTAATGGGGTATTCTGAATATTGAAAGAACTGTTGATGAATCCCGAGATGCGCATAGCTAACTTGTCTTGCGGCAAAGAAATGAAAGAAGAAGAAGGCTGATTGGCATGGTAAACCGCCAGGCCGAAATTCACGTTGTTATTGATATTGTTGTTGACCGAATACTTCATCTTGCGGAACGTATAGACAATCCCTGCACCTGCATCCATAAATACGTGATTGTAGGAGCCGAAATTCTCTCCGCTGCCGATATTGGTATTAATCCCATCACCATCAAACTGGCTTGCCCAGTTTCCACGGTTCGGATCAAGAATACGTTGGTTCATTCCGCCGTAAAGACCAATTCGCAATACGCTATACCGGCCCATTTTGATGTGGTAAGCCAGATCCAGGTTAAACTGGTTTGTTGTAACCTTCATGTCTCCGGCAACATCATTGAAAAAGTTGATCCCCAAAGCAACAAAACTATTGTTGTCCGCATCTCTGCGCTGTAATCTCACATCAAAAGAAGCAGCGATCGTTTGGTAAGGAGAAGCAATGCTGTTCCATTGGTTCCGGTAATTTGCAATAAGCTGCATGTGTGAAAAAGCTCCTGTCAAAGCTGGGTTTAACAGCATCGGGGCATATTCCGTTTGAGCAAAATGATTATCCTGCGCTGAAGCGTTTTTAGCAACAACCTGTGTCAGAAGAAATAAGTAAACAAGTAGCTTTTTCATATTATCTGACTAAAGTAAGGTTACCGGATTTCTTCACTTCTTCACCACCTACCAGTTTCATATCCAACCGGTAGAAATAAACTCCCGAATTTTGAGGCTTCCCTTTAAAAGTTCCATCCCATTGCAAATCCGTAGTCTGTGTCTCAAAAACCTGTTCTCCCCATCTGTTGAATATCAGTAACTGGTATGTTTCCAGGCAGGGAAGTGTTCCCAATAATCCAAAAGTGTTGTTGACTTCCGGACCGGTGTTATTGGGAGAGAACACATTCGGCAAAGTCAAATTGTGACAATCTACATAAACGGTAACCAAAACAGTATCTGTTCCTGTACAGCCATTCGGGTCTGAGCCGGTTACGATATAGTTGTTTGAAGTGGAAGGAATACAAACCGGATTTTCACAATCCACACAGGATAAATATTCAGCAGGCGTCCATTCGTATGTAGCAGCACCGGTAGCCGTAAAAGGAATTTCAGTTCCGATATTAACACTGATAGCATCCGGCGTGGCTTCCACAGTCAGGTTGCCGTCTGTTCCTAAAGTGAGTGTTTCAGTGAGTACACATCCGTTTGAATCGGTAATGTTGACGGTATAATTACCGGCAGGAACTCCGGTAAGAACCTGTTCATTGCTATTGACAGCCGGCCAGAAATACGAATACGGGGCAACTCCTCCTGATGCAGAAACACTTATTATTCCTTCATTTACTCCCGAACAGTCTACCGGAACAATAGATGGAGAATCAATAAGTTCGGTTGGTTGATTGATCTTGAATGTGTCGGAAGCAAAACACCCATGTTTATCTGTAATGTCTACAAAGTAAACACCTGCGGTAGCGTTTGTTAAATTCTGGGTTGTTGTACCGGAACTCCAGTCAAATGAGTAGGGAGGAGCGCCTCCTGTCACGTTGAGAACAACTTTTCCGGTGTGATCTCCATAGCAAAGTACGTGTTTCAGTTCAACCAGATTGATATTGGGGATATTCGCACTTGCTTCTACATAGATCTGGACCGAAGAAGATGCTGTTTCAGGAGCACATGCGTTGTTACTTGCAACGGTCAGTGTGAGTGTTACGATCGTTCCTAAATCTCCCGGTCCGGCGGTATAAGTTGGAGAATTAGTGTTTGCGTTGGTCAATGTTCCGGTTCCGTTATGGGTCCAGGAAGGAGTTCCGTATTGGGTCGTGATTCCCCCGATTGTTTTAGTAGCTCCCGGACAAAGTGTATCTAAAATATGGGCCATTTGAATGGATGGCGGTCCGTCGATAGTAAAGGTATAAGTAGCGAAACTGGTTGCGGGAATGCAGGTATTATTGCTCGTGACTTCCATGGTCAGAGTTACCGTACTTCCTATCTCTGTTGCATTCGGAAAATAAGTCGGAGATGTGGTGGTCGGATCCGAAATAGAACCCAAACCGTCACTTGTCCAGTTGATGGTTCCGTTACTTGCAGAAGCACCGTCTACAGTTCCGCCGCCATTGGCACAAATGGTTGAAGATCCACCCGCAACAGCAACAGGCAACGGATCAATTTGGATAGTATAAGCCGCAGATGCCGTTTGAGGGGCGCAACTGTTTGTACTGGTTACGGTAAGTATCAATGTGATCGTATTTCCAACGTCGGACGCCACCGGTTGATAAACAGGGCCCAAGGTGGTTGGATTGGTAAGTATACCACCGCCATTGTGGGTCCAGTTTATAGATCCGAAAGTTGCTGTTGCTCCGGTTACAGGCGCATTGGAAGTCACACAAACAGTAGTACTTCCTCCTGCAAGCGCCACAGGTGCGTGTTGTATGGTCAAGATCAGCTGGCTGCTAGTGACAGTTGGTGCACAGGCGTTGTTACTCGTAACATTCAAAAGTAATATGACGGAACTTCCGGCATCAGCAGGGCTGGGAGTATAAGTCGGAGATGCAGTGGTTCCATTGGTAATCGTTCCGGAACCATTGTGGGTCCAGTTTGCTGTTCCGTAGTTGAATGAAGCCCCGGAAACGGTGTAAGGATTACTTTCGCAAATTGTTACGCTACTGCCTGCATTTGCTGTAGGCAAGTGGTTCACAGTTACCGAGTAAATGGCCGAAACCGATGAAGGCGCACAGGAATTGTTGCTCGAAACGGTGATGGTCAGCGAAACCGTGTTTCCGGCATCCAATACGGATGGCGTATAAGTCGGGGTTAAAGTAGTTGGATTTGTAATGAAACCGTTTCCGTTGTGCGTCCAGGAGATGTTTCCGTTGGAAGCCGTTACACCTGAAACTGTAACGGAAGAATTGGAACAAATCGTGGAAGAGTTAGCCACGGTAGCTGTTGGCAAGCCTTGCACGGTGATCGAAAAATCATCGGTGGCATTTGCCGTTCCACAGGCGTTGTTGCTCGTAACGGTTAAAGTAAGTGTGACGATATTTCCCAAATCACCGGCATTCGGAGTGTATGTCGGGCTAATGGTCGTTGAATTGGTTAACGATCCGGTTCCGTTGTGGCTCCAGCTGATTGTTCCATAATTGGCCATAGCACCTGTAACTGTCAGGGAACTGTTTTGACAAACCGTTGCGATACCGCCCGAAACAGCTTGTGGTAAGGGTGTAATATTTAAAACATGGAATGCTTGCGCGGTTGCAGGTGCACAGGCATTATTGCTGGTAACAGTAAGGGTTAGGATTACCGTGTTGCCATTATCCAATATACTTGGGGTATAAGTCGGAGAAGCGGTAGTTGCATTTGTCAATGTTCCGTTCCCGTTGTGGGTCCAGCTGATCGTCCCGTATTGGGCATTGGCTGTAGTGATCGTAAAGCTGCTGGAGGAACAGACGGAACTGGTAACTCCGTCGGTTGCGATGGGATTTCCCTCTACAATAATGTTGTAAGTGGCTTGCGCTGAAGCCGGCGCACAGGAATTATTGCTGGTTGTGGTCAGCGTTAAAACAACCGTTTGTCCCGCATCAAAAGAAGCCGGAGTATAAGTCGGGGTCAGGGTATTTCCGTTGGTAAGAGATCCGCTTCCGTTATGGGTCCAGGAAATCGTCCCGTTAGAAGAAGTTGCCCCGCTCACTGTAACCGAACTGTTTACACAAATGACCGAGGTTCCGCCGGCAGTTGCGGTAGGTCCCTGTTGAACGGTAATTACGGACTGAACCGTGTTTGGACAACCGATATCATCAGTCGCAGTTAATGAGTAAGTACCGGAATTGCTGGAACTCGCATTGTTAATGCTTGGGCTTGAGTTGGTACTGGTGAAGCTGTTCGGTCCTGTCCAGCTGAAAGTGAGGTTGTTTCCTGTTCCTCCTCCTGTCAATTGAATATTTCCGCCCTGGCAAATAATTCCGGTTGGAGCAGTACTAGCTGAGACGGTATTCAGGGTGAAATTTCCGGGAGTAAAATTGACACATATCGAATTATTGGACGCCGTAACCATGTTGTTAAACAAGGTTTTGGAAGGTACCCAGGTATTTCCCGATCCGCTGATGTATTGCGCGTCTGTCGGAGAAAAACTCTCCATCAAAACAGAATAGGAAAAGTTTCCGGTTACAGGTAAAACAAAAGTATTGTTCGGATAATAAATAACCGGGGAAGAAAAATTCACCGTGGCACGAACCGGAACGGAACCATTGGTCACAAACACGCTCGAAGTATTTTGATAACGGTAGCTGGTAGTACCGGTATAAACAATGATTCCGGCAGCAAGATTTGACATTCCTGCATTGTATACCAGGTTTGACATACCGCTGCACGGTCCTCCCGAAGGAGTTGCATTGAACCCGTTTATCGCACTGAATAGTGTGTCATTCAATGTAAATGCGTAACAATTTGTATTAAAAGCAGGCCAGGCAGAATTGGTGTACGAATAGGTCAATCCACCGGTTAAAGCATAAGCTGAAGGATTGGCGGAACTTAACGACACAGTTGTTCCTGCCGGCGGAGATGCCGGAACCTGAGCAAAGATCGAATGCCCCAGGAATAAGTAAAAAGCTGCTAATAAGAAACTTAATCTGATCATACGATGAAAAAATTAAGTCCGGAATGTGAATGCGTAATTGAGATGATTTGCCGATTGATGCCTGCCATTTTTTCGCGAAGTGATAACTTGCTCAATAACAATTCAATAGCTTGCGTACGGGTAAGTATCGTCATCATAAATGTGCAGTCGATTAATCAATCGGCGCAAATATACGCATTAATGATAATAAATATTTGATAATCCACTAGTTGAATATTGTCAGTTACGAAGCGTAAACCACAAATAACACATTGGTAAAAATGCTTTAATTTTTGAACTTATCTCAGGCATTTAAAATAGTCGAAAGGCTCCAGGCAGTCATTGCACTGATAGAGCGCTTTACAGGCCGTACTTCCGAATTGGCTTAGCATTTTGGTGTTTTCAGAACCGCATTGCGGGCACTTTACAACCGGCGCATCACCAAACAAAATCAACTTGTCTGCTTCATTTACCGGAGGAGCAATTCCATAAGCCAATAATTTTTCTTTCCCGGCTTCGCTCATCCAATCAGTAGTCCATGCAGGAGAAAGAACCGTATGAAAACGAACGGTTTCAATTCCTTTCTCATGGAGAACTTCCAGGATGTTTTTTTCGATGTAATTCATGGCCGGACAACCTGAATAAGTAGGAGTGATGGTTACTTCAACTTCGGTTTCCGAGAGCACTTTTACCGCACGGACAATACCAAGGTCAATAACCGAAAGTACCGGAACTTCAGGATCCGGTACTTCTTCTAAATAATTCCATATGGTCGTTTCATTTACCATTCCATGTTTGGATATGCGCGTTGCATGTATTGCATTTCTGCCAATAAATGTCCGAAATGTTCGGTATGTCTTCCCAGTCTTCCGCCATTCAGTTTCCACTTCGAATCCGGTAATGAAAGTGTTGCTTCCTGTAACACATATTGAATGCGCTCATTAAATGTCGGACGCAATGTTTCCAGGTCGATGGCAATTCCCTGTGCAATCAATTCCTGGTCCACATCATCCATGTAAAACAGTTCGTCTGAAAATTTCCAAAGCAGATTCAGAGCATCTGTTACCCGTTTGTTGGATTCTTCCGTACCGTCTCCCATACGAATGATCCATTCCGAAGAATGTTTCCAATGGTATTTCGTTTCTTTCAAAGATTTCTCAGCGATAGCAGCAAGTTGTTTGTCTGCAGAACGCTGTAAGGCCTCATAAAACGGAAGTCTGAAAGAGTCGAAGATCCATTGGCGGACAATTGTCACGGCGAAATCCCCGTTTTTTTGTTCCACCAATTGGGTATTGAAATATTGGTTTTCAAATCTTAAGAAAGCCAGGTCATCAGCACTTCTTCCCTTGTCTTCAACTTGTGCGGCGTACTCCAATAAGCTGGTAGCCTGTCCGATCAAATCCAGGGCAATATTGGTCAAAGCAATATCTTCCTCGATAATCGGTCCGTGGCCACACCACTCCGAAAGACGCTGCCCTAAAATCAAGCTGTCATCAGCTATGCGTAAGGTATATGTAAATAAGTTGTTCATATTTTGATTTTAAGATAGTAGGACTTTAGAATGTTAAGAAGAGACTTATGAAGTCCTGAGATCTTATTGTCTTAAAGTCTTAAAATCCAATAAATTACATGTGTCCGACACCATCAGGAACTTCATAGAAAGTAGGATGACGGTAGATTTTACTGTTAGCCGGTTCGAACAATGCATCCGAATCTGCAGGGTCAGAAGCAAATACCTGGGAAGACTCGACTACCCAAATAGAGATTCCTTCACTGCGTCTGGTGTATACGTCGCGGGCATTTTCCACAGCCATTTCAGCATCAGCTGCGTGAATACTTCCAACGTGTTTGTGGTTCAAACCCACTTTACTTCTGATAAAAACTTCCCATAAAGGCCAATCTTTTCCTGCCATTGCTTGATAATATTAAGATGCTTTTCTTGCTTTTTTCTTTTCTGCGTGAGCCATTGCAGCTTCGCGAACCCACATTCCGTCTTCTTTTGCCTTCAAACGGGTGGCGATACGTTCTGCATTGCAAGGTCCGTTTCCGCTGACTACCTGCCAGAACTCGTCCCAGTTGATTTCACCGGAATCATAATGTCCGCGTTCCTCATTCCACTTCAAATCCTTGTCAGGAATAGTTAGCCCGATCAATTCAGCTTGTGGAACAGTTGCATCGATGAACATCTGACGCAATTCATCGTTTGTATGTCTTTTGATTTTCCAGTCAATCGACTGCTGGGTATGCGTGGAAGCTTCGTCGCTTGGTCCGAACATCATCAGTGCCGGCCACCAAAAACGGTTCAACGCGTCCTGTGCCATTGCTTTTTGCTCTTCCGAACCTTTCATCAGGGTGCACATGATCTCGTATCCCTGGCGCTGGTGGAACGATTCTTCTTTACAAATGCGAACCATTGCGCGTGCATACGGCCCGTAAGAAGTTCTGCACAACGGAACCTGGTTCATAATTGCAGCACCGTCAACTAACCAGCCCACTGCGCCCATATCGGCCCAGGTTAAAGTCGGGTAGTTGAAAATAGAAGAATATTTTGCTTTGCCTGAATGCATGTCATCGATGCTTTCCTCGCGGGAAGCACCCAATGTTTCCATGGCGCTGTACAAGTATTGTCCATGACCGGCTTCATCCTGAACTTTAGCCAATAAAACAGCTTTGCGTCTCAAATTCGGAGCGCGTGTGATCCAGTTTCCTTCCGGAAGCATTCCCACAATTTCAGAGTGTGCGTGCTGCGAGATCTGGCGAATTAATGTCTTTCTATAAGCGTCCGGCATCCAGTCTTTCGGCTCAATGCGGATATCCTGCTTTAGTTTTTCATTAAACGCAGCCTCTAAATCTGCTAAATTTTGTTCTTTCATATTGCTAATTATGAGAATCAAAGATAGTGAATTTTGCGCAATTTTACGCTATTCTCCTTCACACTCACTCTAAAAGAAAAAGCTATGGAAAACAGGGTGAGTGTGAGAGTGCGTATTGAGGAAAAAAGAAAAGCGAACTACTATCGTAATTCGCTTTTTCTTTTGAGATTGGTTATTGGATCTAAATTTTGATGTTCACATCAAAATGGGTTTGTTTATTGTGCACTGACGTAGTCCTGCAATTCGCTGTAGCTGGAAGAGAAGGTAAAAGTTTCTCTCAGCAGAAAATAGTTTCCTTTGTCATAACAGCTGTTGTATGCTGCTTTTGCCCAGTCCAGGCGATTGCTGTCGAAAGTGAAAGTTGCAGCGATGTCTTTGATCTGGCTTGCAGACAAGTTTGTTTTTGAAGCATATACTTTCGCGTTTTGCAAACGGTTGCTGTCAAAGCTTTCTGATTTCAAACTGCTCAGGAACTGGTTGAAATATTGGTTGTTATTACTTTGTCCCTGGTTGTAATATCCATCGCCCTGGTAGTTCGGGTAAGTTCCGCAGTGATTGTTCTGGTAGCCTCCGCCATAATAACCGCCGCCGTAATACCCGTTTCCGTTGTTGCCGTAGTTTACATTTCCTACGTTTCCGTTTCCGCTCCATCCGCCGTTGGTGTATCCGAGCGGATTGTTGGCAACAATTGTAAGGGTTCCGTAACTATCCAGTTCAGCTACCATCTGGGTGTTATCAGGAATATTCAGATTGTTTTTGAAAACCACCTGGCCGCTCATTTTGTCAACCACTTTTACCTGCGTATTTCCACCGTAAAGGTTGTAGAATCTGTAAGTGTTTACATTGTTCATTTGCGTTTGGCTGGAAGCGCTGACAATGAATTGCCCATTTCTGTTAACCCGCAAAACTAATTCAGAAGCATGTGCGAGTGTACAAGATATAAGTACTAGTGCGAATGTGAAGTAGATCTTTTTCATGACTTTGAATTTTATATAGAGACCACAATAAAATTCGTGCCAAAAAAACGGGGTTAAAAAAAACAGGAGTGAAAAATTTCTCACCCCTGTTTTCAATTATTTTGATAATCAGTTTGTTATCTGTTAATCATTACCGGCATTACCAGCATCAAAATATCTTCGTTTTCGTTGTCGGAAGTATTCGGCATCAAAAGACCTGCTCTGCTTGGTTCACTCATTGCGATTTTTACTTCAGGAGCATCGATGTTGTTCAGCATTTCCATCAGGAAGCGGCTGTTGAACGCAATCTCGATATCTGTTCCGTCGTAATTACAAGTCAGGCGCTCGTTTGCTTCGTTGGAGAAATCCAGGTCTTCTGCAGAAATATTCAATTCACTTCCGGCAATTTTCAATTTTACCTGGTGTGTTGTTTTATTGGCAAAGATCGAAACACGTTTGATGGCTCCTAAGAACTGCAAACGGTCAACGATCAGGATATTTGGATTTTCTTTCGGAATTACCGCTTCGTAGTTCGGGTATTTCCCATCGATCAAACGGCACATCAAAACGATGTCGTTGAAGGTGAAAATCGCATTGGAATCCGTGTATTCTACCTGAACTTCTTCGTCACCACGCAAGTTGGATTTCAACAGGTTCAATGGTTTTTTCGGAAGAATGAATGCGGAACCTCCTGTTGCTTGTCCGTCTGTTCTGCGGTAGCGAACCAATTTGTGTGCATCCGTTGCTACGAACGTAATGTCTGAAGGGCTGAACTGGCAGTACATACCGCTCATTACCGGGCGTAAATCATCATTTCCTGCGGCAAAAAGTGTTTTGTTGATTGCGCTGGAAATAATTTCACCGGAAATACGGATACTCGTACTGTTTTCAATACCCGGAGTTTTCGGGAACTCTTCACCGTTGAATCCGACCATTTTGGATTTACCGTTGTCGTACACAATCTCCACTCCGAAAGATGCAGGATCGATCTTGAAAGTACACGGCTGATCCGGAAGGTTCTTCAATACATCCAAAAGCATTTTAGCAGGAATGGCCACTTTGCCTGAATCCGTTGCCTCCACTTCCATGGTTGTCTGCATGGTTGTTTCCAGGTCGGAAGCAGAAATGATCAATTGACTGTCCGAAATGTTGAACAAAAAGTTATCAAGGATCGGCAAAGTATTGCTAGTGCTTAAAACACCGCTGATGCTTTGAAGATGACGTAATAAATTCGTACTGGATACGATAAAATTCATACTGATTGGTTATTTACGAGAACAAATATACCAATTATTCAAGCGATGAATCTTTGAAAATCCAACTCTTTAACGACAGTTTTCAACGAGATATTAACCTATTGGGTGGTTGCGTACCTGTTCGGATTGAAGTAGATATGCCCCATGAGTAAAGGGTTGAAGACGAAATACTGGCATTTAACAACTTGTCCGTCCGGAAGTTCACACCAGAATCTGTTAATATCGTAGGTCACTTTGTCGCCAAAGTCGTCCACTTCCCCTTCGCCGGTTGCTTTGATGCGGAACATGCGCAATTTTTTCTTTTCTCCTTTGGTTGTACGAACCTTTAATTCGCAGAAAGGTCTGGATCTTTTCAGGCTGTCCAACTGCTTGTCATTCAGTTCGTAATTCGGATTTTCGAAGTTGATACGTTTGAAGTTCAACAGGTAACGGTAAACCATATTGGTATCCAGGCTTGTTAAATATTTGCCTCCGAATTTCACCAAGTATTGGTTCTTAATCTTGCGCACTTCGAAGCTTCTGTCCGGTCTTTCCGTAAACTTTACGTTCACTTCTGCGATTTCCTGCATTTGGTAGGCAAAAATTCCGGAACACTGCCATTTTCTAGGATCGGCAAAGAAACGCGGTTCAATGATTCCTTTCATTCCCTTGATCTCTGCAATAACCGGCAAGTCACTTTTTCCGGCTTCTTCGGATTCTACCAGCATGTAAGTTCCGTGGTGGTCGGAAGTTGATCCGCCGATATACCAGGTTTTGCTCCAGTCGTCGTTCTGGAAATACTGTACTTTGATACCAATCGTTGAGATGCGGTTGATAACCGTTTTCACTGAGTTTTCCGGAACATATCCTTTGAATCGTACGTTGTAAAGTGCTTCCAGGATATTGAATACCTGAACCGGCTGAACGCATCCTCCTTTGTCATCTGTCCAGGAGTTTCCATGGCGTACCAACGTCATTTCCATCCCGTTCGGCTCGGTAATGATAATCTTGTTTACGGATGCCGTATCTTTGATATCAAAGTTGAAAGCTGCCAGCTTTTCATCCGATTTTCCTTTTTTGCTGATTAACTGGGAAGTGAAAATTCCTAATCCCACTAACAGGGCGATCCCCAAAATAACGATGATAATTCTTTTCATATAACTAAGAACGTGCGTAACGGCGTTTGCGCAAGTAGAATAATAAAATTGCCAATAAAATAATGAACAGGGAAGGAACAACTACATTGATTAACATGTACTTGGTCCGCTGGTCCTTGATTTTTTCCTTGTCGATCGGGTGAATGTCGATTTGCTTACTGCGAATATCCAGTACGGAATTGTCACCCATCATGTAATCGACCATGTTCTGGAAGAATTCCTGGTTTCCGTAAATCAACGGCTGCATGCGCATTTGTGCCATTACTTCATCGTAGCGCAGGTTATTGAACGAGATCGGACGGTACATCATCTGACCTGTTTTACTTGGCATCGAATCGTAGTAATTGGCAATGAACGAACCGTTCGCAACTACCAGTACTTTTCCTTCTTCTTTACTGCTGGTCAGGAATCCGGATTCCGGGTTTTTGGCGAATTCATCCGTCAAACGGTTTTTGAAATGCGAATCGAATTTCCCTTCCGACATTCCGGCCAAACAGATTTTGTTGTTTTCCGATGTCGGATTATCTGCCAGGATCGGAACTTTTCCGTAGTTCATTGGCATGGCAAGACTGATCAAAGGTGCCATACCGGTAACGCGTGAATTTGTTGAACTGGTCAAAACCGGAGAAACCAGGCGTGTTTCATTCGGGATTAATTGGATCTGTGATGCGTAACGAAGCATAACCGGTTCGATATTCCGTGCGATCGGATGTTTGGTCGGTGTTGCAGCTACGTAAAAGAACCACGGCAATAAACTTTGCTTGGCAAATGGTGTTTGGATAGGAGCACAGCGAACATCCATGACGTAGTTGTCGTCTGTTTTAATTCCGTAATCAAACAGCAATTTATCCAGTCCGAGTTCTGTTCTGACCGTGCTGACCATTCCGGTTTTGTTCAAAGAATCCTGCGGGAAAGTCAGTTTGTCGAAGAAACACATCAGTCTTCCTCCACGCATCACGAACTGATCGATGATGTAAAGATCTTTATCTGTATAAGCGGTTCTCGGCCTTGCAATGATTGCTCCTGTGAATCCGTCCAAAGCTCTCAAAGAATCTTTCATCACCACATCTTCTACCGAGTAGTATGGCTCCAGCAATGCACGTACACGTTGTGTTTCCGCAAAACGTAACTCTCCGTGTCCGCCGATGAAAGCAATGCGCGGCTTTTGTTTTTGAATGGTTCTTCTCAATGCCGAGATCAGCATGTATTCCAGGTTGTTGATGGAGTTCTGGATCGTCGTTTCGGAGAATTCTTTCGATAATTGTGCAGGTTGTCCCTGAGGGGAACCCGGCAATAACTGGATCTGGTTTTTGGTAGCTCCTTCGTATTCGATGTATGCTCCCGGCCACAAAGTCATTTGCGTTTGGGAACCGTCTTTTTGGTAAACGATTTCCAGTGGAATGATTCCTTTTCCTTTGGCATAAAGATCCTGGAAAAGTGCATTTTGTTCCGCTTCTGTTCCGTCAAGCGGATCGATGAATTCGTATTCGATGCGGTCTCCTGCAATTTCTTTGAATTCCGCCAGTTTATCTTCAACGGCATTTCTGAAGCGTTTGATCTCTGCAGGAAGTTTTCCTTCCAGGTAAATCTTCAGGTATAAGCGGTTGACTTTGTTATTGTTCTTGCCGTCTTCCTTCATTTTTTCCAGGAATTCAATAGAACCGGCAGAAAGCGAATAACGCTCGTCCTCGGTCATATCAATCCGTGAATACAGGAATGTTCCGATAATGTTCAGGAATACAACAACTCCTACAATGATTGCCAATACGATCCAATTGTAGAACTTCTTTACTTTGTGATTACTTTCAGCCATCGGATTAACGTTTCAAAGATTTAACAACTGTAAGGGTTGCAGCTAAGAAAATTGCAATCATCCCGAAAAAATAAATGAGATCGCTCGTATCAATAACTCCTTTTTTGATACTTGCATAATGCGACCAAAGTCCCAGGTACTGGAATACAATATCGAAATCGCCCATCAGGTTGAAGGATCCCAATTGGTCGAATCCATCGTAGAACAACCAGCAAAGGAACATGGCGATAATAAACGAAACGATTTGGTTACTCGTAATTGCAGAAGAAAAAATCCCGATTGCAATCAGGCAGGAACCCAGTAAAATTAATCCCAGGTAAGAAGTGAAAGTGGCTCCTTCGTCGATCACGGTTTTTGCAACGCCGTCTTCGTCAAAAGCATCTGCACCTAGACTTACCATGCTGTAGTAGTAAATCAGCGTGGGAAGCAGGGAAATCAGTAACAGTGTTACGCCGGCAAGGTATTTGGCGGCAATAATCTGGAAATCGGTAATCGGCCTGGTGAAAAGCAATTCGATGGTTCCTGTTTTTCGCTCTTCCGCAATCATCCGCATGGTAATCGCGGGGATCAGTACGCACAATACATAGGGAGCAACGTTGAAAAACGGGATCATATCGGCTTCTTCACCTTCCATCAAATTGGAAGGGCCGCTGACAAGCCAAAGCATTATTCCGGTAAACACGAGGAAAATGACAATGAAGATATATCCGATAACCGAGCCTAAAAAACTCCTGATCTCTTTCCAGTAAAGTGCTTTCATATCTAATTAACTTCGGCAAAAATAAGAACAATATTGAGAATCTGTTTAAATTCTGTTCGAGTAGCTATAAACGTTTATTCAGGCAGATGGTTGGGTTCAAACGAGCCATCTTCAAAATAAGTGTTTACACTCCAGGCTTCCGGTTTGCCACCGAACCAGGGTTTGATGGTAGACCAGACTCCGCCGAACAAATCCGAATCCCGGTACTTGTTTAACGCTGCCTCGTCCTTCCAGTTACTGTAAGTGAAAACAATGTTCGGGTGATGAATATCCTGCATCAGACGCATGCCGTAACAATTCTCGAACGTACTTACCCGTGTGTTGATCGTGTCAAAAAAAGCAAGGAAATCAGCTGTTTTTTCTTCCTGGAAAGTCAGTTTCACAATTCGTGTCAACATTTCATTTGGTTTAAAGAGTTCAAAAGTTCAAAGTTCAAAAAGTTCTAAGTTTCGATAGGTATCTGAATCAAAATGTTTGTGCTAAAGCGATTTTCATTTCATTAAACTATTTAAACTTTTGGATCTCATTGAAACTTGTTTTGGAGTCAAAACAAAGAGTCTATGGTTTTTGCCGATCCGCGCGGAGTGAATTCTATACGCACCAGATCGTTCACGCGTAATCCGAACAGGGAATCTGCGCCGCCGCCGTTTCCTGTGGCGCCTTTGTTAATGGCAATTTCCAGCAGGTTATTGTCGTTGAAAAAAGCCAGGCGTTCTCCCGGAGCTACATCGTTGTAAGTACTTGATATCTCATCGATGTAGTATTCGCGTTTCCGGAACAGGATCGTGAATGGAGCATCATCGAACCGGTTGAATATTTCTTTGGTAATATTGGTAATCGCATTTCCGTAATGGTCAATGTGAACAATGGAACCTTTGATGAGGTTTTCCTCGATCACAGCGTTTACGGTATGTGCAATGCGCCACGAAGTTTCTTCCGAACCGATGTCATTTAATGCTTCCCCGTTAAGAATTCGTACAGCCGTGGGAACAAAAATATTCTTGACCGGAAAACGGAATCCTTTCGGATTGGAAAGCACATTATCGATCCGCCAGAAACCTTCCGGTCTTTCTTCCCGAAGGATCAGGGCAAAAATACCGTTGTCGTTCGAAATGAAATAATGCCCCTTAAAAAGCATGATGCTCGGATAAGCTCCGTTGCTGGAATTGATGATCGGTTCACTGTCTACCCCAATGATGTGGATGGTGCCTTCCGGAAATTCCCGGAACGAAGCCTGGATGTAGTAACTGGCGTCTGCAATGTCGAACGGACGGACCTGATGGGTAATATCTACAACGGATGCCTGGGGAGCCAACTTGAATAAGTTTCCCTTCAAAACCGCTACATAATAGTCGGTCAATCCCATATCAGTTGTCAAAGTGATAATTCCCATTTATAAATCGGTCTGTATCCGTTGAAAAATTAATTAAATTTGTTTCAAAAATAAGGGTTAATAATACAACCGGAACTTACAAACAAAAGATTTATTCACATTGACAGAGAAGAAAATTGAAATCACAGGCGCCAATGTTGCTGAACTATTTGGAGTTAACAATTCCAACCTGAAGCACATCCGGTCTTTTTTTCCGAAATTAAAGATCAATTCGCGTGGTAACGAATTAACGATTGTCGGTGATCCGGAGGTCGTGGAGGAATTCGAACGGAAGTTTGAACTGATCCTGGCACATTTTCACCAATACAATATTCTAACGGAGAACAACATCGACAACCTCATGCTGGACGATGGTTCTGCCATGCTTTCTTCCGATGGAACCGAAACGCTTGTTCACGGGAACGGAGGAGTGAAAATCAAGGCTAAAACGTTGAACCAGCGAAAACTGGTACAGGCGGTGAACAAAAGTGATATGGTTTTTGCGGTCGGTCCTGCGGGAACGGGGAAAACGTATACGGCTGTTGCATTGGCTGTTCGTGCCTTGAAAGCGAAAGAGGTAAAACGCATTGTTTTAACACGTCCTGCGGTAGAAGCCGGTGAAAACCTTGGGTTCCTTCCGGGGGATTTGAAAGAGAAGCTGGATCCGTACTTAATGCCTTTGTATGATGCCCTGCGCGACATGATTCCACCGGAAAAACTGGCTGATATGCTGGAATTCGGGATCATTGAGATTGCTCCTTTGGCATTTATGCGCGGTAGAACGCTCGATAAAGCTTTTGTGATCCTGGATGAAGCTCAGAATGCCACGATGATGCAGATGAAAATGTTCCTGACACGTATGGGACAAACAGCGCAATTCGTGATCACGGGAGATATGTCGCAGGTCGATTTGCCTCACCGTCAGCGCTCCGGGTTGTCTTACGCCCTGGATATTCTGAACGATGTGGAAGGAATTGAGATCATTCGCCTGACACAAAGCGATGTAATCCGTCACTCGTTGGTGAAGCGCATCATTGATGCCTTCGATAAAGCAGAAGCAATTGAAAAAGCGAAGAAATTCGAAAAAGAGTCCGAAGCAGATTCCAGGACTTCAGAAGAGGAGGAAAAGAAACCAAAATCAAGAAGAAAATAACCAATTTATAGTTTATGTTGAACGAAACAATAACGAGTACCAATTTTAAATTCCCGAAACAAACGAATGTTTACAGAGGAAAGGTCCGTGAAGTGTATACCATTGATAACGACATTATGGTGATGGTTGCTACCGACCGGATTTCAGCTTTCGACCACATTCTGCCGAAAGGAATTCCGTTCAAAGGCCAGGTGTTGAATCAGGTTGCAACCATGTTCCTGGAAGCTACTCGCGATATTGTTCCAAATTGGTTGATCGGAACGCCGGATCCTTCGGTAGCGGTTGGCTATGCCTGCGAACCGGTGCGCGTTGAAATGGTGATCCGTGGTTACCTGGCTGGTCACTCTGCCCGTGAATATGCATTGGGCAAGCGTGTTTTGTGCGGTGTTGCGCTTCCGGAAGGAATGAAAGAGAATGACCGTTTCCCCGAGCCGATTATTACTCCGGCAACTAAAGCAGACGAAGGCCACGACGAAGACATTTCGCGGGAAGATATTTTGAAGAAAGGAATTGTTCCACCCGATATTTACGAAAAGATGGAAGCGTATACGCGTGCTTTGTTTCAAAGAGGAACAGAAATGGCTGCGGAAAGAGGTTTGATCCTGGTGGATACCAAGTATGAGTTCGGGATCCGCAACGGGGAAGTGATTCTGATTGATGAGATTCACACTCCGGATTCTTCCCGTTATTTCTATGCAGACGGTTATGAAGAACGCCAGGCAAAAGGAGAAAACCAGCGCCAGCTTTCCAAAGAATTTGTGCGTCAGTGGCTGATCGAACACGATTTCCAGGGATTGGACGGACAGGTAATGCCGGATATGCCGGATTCGTTCGTAGAAACGATTACAGAACGTTACATCGAATTGTATGAGAAAATCACCGGAAATACCTTCGAAAAAAGCGATACTTCGAACATCAACAAGCGCATTGAAACCAATGTAGCGGTGTTTTTGGCGGAGAAAGGAATTATATAAGACTTCAGGACTTTAAGATTTTAGGATGTTAAGACTTGAATTTTCCAACTTAGTAGAACCAAGTCTTAATATCCTGATGTCCTGGGATCTTAAAATCCTAAGTAGCGCTTTGCTTCGCAATAATCTTCCAGAATAATTTAGGGAAAAAACGTTTCAGCGTTACCGCATTGATTTCCTTGTTCCCGATCAGGATTTCTTTTTTCTTCTTTTCAACGGCTTTCAACAGGATGGCTACACATTCTTCCACAGGCATTCCTGTCTGTTGGTTGTGGTCCATTTCTCCGTGAGCCTTCCCGTCTTTCCCAAGAGCACTCATCGAAATCGGAGTGTTGATCTTGCCCGGGAAAGCAATCGTTACGGAAATATTGTTTTTGGCTTCTTCCAGCAATAAACTTTCAAAAAATCCCTGGATAGCGTGTTTGCTGGCGCTGTAAGCCGAACGCAGGTAGAAACCGAATTTCCCGGCGATGCTGGAAATGGCGATGATGTGACCGGATTTTTGCTCCTGCATGTATGGTAAAACCGCTTTCGTAAGCGCCACCGTTCCGAAGTAATTGATTTCCATGATGCGTCTGTCCACTTCCAGCGATGTTTCGCTGGCTTCGGCCCGCTGGCTCAAACCTCCGCAATTATACAGGAAGTCGATTCGTTTGGTTTCTGCTAAAACCTGTTTGACAACCTCCGGAAAATGTTCCGAATGCTCCAGGTCAAGCGGAACGATGAGGTGTTCCTCCGAATCGGGCAGGGAATTCTTCAAGTCGATCAGTTTGTCTTCGCTTCTGCTTGATAAGATCAATTTTAATCCTTTTTGCGCCAATTGTCTGCAAATTTCTTCACCGATTCCCGATGAAGCGCCTGTAATCCATGCTATCTGTTTCATCCGGGTACGAAAATACGCAATTATCTACTTTAAATTTCAGACAGGTTTCTATAAATCAGGAAGTCACGAAAACAAGGTTTCCGGATAACATAATTTGATCGGCAGTTTTTCTGTCGCATTGGAAAATTTGAGTATATTCGATTCATACTGCTATCAATTGAGAACATTAGAATCTGGCTCTATTCCCGACGAGGTCGTAACGTACCTCGAAGAATTGCGTGTGAAGCTCGCTTTTCGCATGTCCATCCTGTTTTTATGCGTTTTTGGTATTCTTTCTTATACCCGCTATTTTGAATCTATGGAAAGCTTCAGCATGATGGCTGTTGCTACGGTTATAAGTGCTGTCTGTTTACTCATTATGAGAATGAACAGCGCCAATTACATGCTGGTTTTTTACATCTATTCGATATGTGGTTATATCATCGTTGCTTTTTCCCTGATGATGTATCACGTAAGGATCCATTTGGTGGATGTATTATGGCTGATGACAGTGGTTTTTCTGGCGTTTTTCACTTTGGGACGCAGACTGGGACTAATCCTGTTGTTTTTCGCAGTCAGTATTATCGGAGTATTTGTTTTTCTTTACCTGAACAGGCAAATCAGGATCCAACAGGAATTGACTTCTTACCAGCAGGTATCTTTGCTGATTGAATTCATTGCTGCGTTTTCATTAAACTTCTACCTGTTTTACCTGTTTTTGGAGTTGAACCGTTACTCGGTGAATAAACTGCTGGAATTCTTTGACCGGATAAAAGACCAGAATACGCGGATTCTTCAGCAGAATGATGAAAAAACAATCCTGATACGCGAGGTGCATCACCGGGTAAAGAACAACCTGCAAATTGTGGTGAGCCTTTTACGTATGCAAAGCCAGGAAGTGGAGAACCCTGAATTCCGGATGTTGTTCCAGGAGTCCGTTAACCGCATTATGGCCATGTCTTTGATCCATCAGAAATTGTATCAGAATGACAACCTGTCCCAAATCCGGGTTGGAGATTACTTCAATGAAATGGTGCGCGAGATTATGAACCTGAGTATTACAGGCCAGGAAGTAGCATACGAAATCCAAACGGAGGTCGACCGGATCGGGTTGAAAACATTAATTCCTGTGGGGCTTTTAGTCAACGAACTGGTTTCAAATTCCCTGAAGCACGCTTTTGATGAAAACCAGCAGGCGCGCATTGATATCCGTATCCGAAAGTGTGAAGAAGGCTGGCTGGATATTACCTATTCCGATAATGGAATGTGGAAACCGGTGCAGGAAAACGAGGCTTCTTTCGGATTGGTTCTCATTGACACTTTGGTGGAACAGCTTGACGGAACAAAAGAAGTAAGGATGGAGCAGGAGGGAACTTGTTATCAATTCAGGCTGAAGAACCAGGAAGAACAGGACGTTTGGGCATAAAAAAATCCTGACGATGAATGTCAGGATTCCAATTTCTTATATTGATTACAAATCATCCGGCAAGTTTGCCTGTTTGTATGATTTTGCTTTTGGCTTTAATTTGTCGATAAATACTACTCTGAATTTTTCTCCGTCTACAGTGAAGATCATTTCAGAAATTCCGTTGGTAACTACCGGGTTTGTCTTCTTTTGGTTGTAAAACTTCTTCTCTAACAAATAATAAGTTCCATCATCGTATTGAAGGAAAACAGAAACGACACATCCGTTTTCAACGCGCGCTTTACCTGTCAAACATTCAGTGCCCTCAGGTGTAAAGAAACTAACAATTACATTTCGGTGCATATCATCGGCAACTGTGTAAGAACCTCTTTTTGCAAAAGCATCTTCCAATTTCTTAAAACAGTCATCTTGTGCTGATGCGCTATATCCTAAAGTTAAAGTTAGAATGGCAAGTAGAATATTTTTCATAGTTGTTTTTGTGTTAAGGAGCCAACTCCGATTTCAAATATAACAAGTTTATCCAAAATGGTAACTGCACTCAATAATTATTTATTTTTGACAAACAATCCCATTTGCAGAGGCATGAAACAAATAGCAGACCATTTTAACGAAGCGCTCGAAATTTTGCTAAAATTTAACAACGAAGCGAATCACCAACTGATCCGTGAGGCAGGTAATTTAATGGTTTCGGCTATCCGGTCAGGAGGAAAGATCATTTCCTGCGGGAACGGTGGTTCGATGTGCGATGCCATGCATTTTGCAGAAGAATTGACGGGAAGATACCGGGATGACAGAAGAGCAATTCCTGCTTTGAGTATTTCGGATCCGTCCCACATCAGTTGTGTCGGGAATGATTACGGTTACGACTTTATTTTCTCCCGATATGTGGAAGCACTCGGGCAAAACGGAGATGTTTTGTTAGCCATTTCGACATCCGGGAATTCAAAAAATGTACTTCACGCTATTGAAGCTGCAAAAGCCAAAGGAATGAAGATCGTTGGACTTACCGGGAAAGACGGAGGGAAAATGGCAGAGCTTTGTGACGTGGAGATACGTGCGCCGCATTCGAATTACGCAGACCGTGCCCAGGAAATTCACATCAAGGTCATTCATTCGCTGATCGATTACATTGAAAACGGAGTGAATGATTGATTTTTTGAAAACCAATATTCGAAAGATCACAAACCTGGTCATCATCACTGTATTTACACTGAATTTTTCCGCCAAAATCAATGATGTAGCCAAAGGGGAGTCGACCTGTGTCTGCGCCTATGACGGATACGGGTATTACATGTATTTGACACAATTTTTCCAGTACCGGAATTTGTACCTGCAACAGGAAGAACTCCAGGCTGTGCAGAATACTTATTGCGGAGATGTTCCCGTTTATCAGCTCAAGACAATGGATAACGGGCACAAGTTGAATATTTACCACATGGGACAGGCTTACCTGGAATTGCCCGCTTATACGGTCGGCCATGTGTTCGCGAAAGTGCTGGGATATCCGAAAGACGGTTTCAGCAAGCCTTATCACATCACGTATTTGCTCAATGCGCTCCTGTTTATTTTACTGGGAATTTACTTCCTGAATAAGGTGTTGAAACTGTTTTTCACCGATCAGCTGACAGCCTTACTTTTGGTACTTGTCTATTTCGGTACGAATTTCTATTCCACAGCAACACTTGCTTACCAGTTGCAGCACATTTATTTGTTTGCGCTTGTGGCACTGCTGTTTTACTGCCTCTTGAAAGTCCGGGAATCAGGTAAAAGAAAGCATTTGCTGGTCGCTGCTCTGACTTTGGGGTTGATTTCTGCCATCAGGCCGACACATGTTCTGCTTGGAATTCTTCCATTGCTGATGCTGCGCAACGTGTATACTTCCAGGCTGGCTTACTGGAAATCGCTTTTATTGTTTCCGCTTGCGGGTTTATTATTCAATCTTCCCCAGTTGATTTATTGGAAATTACTGGGAGGAAGCTGGTTTATCCTGAACATGCACGTGGAAGAAGTGGTTATAGTGGATCCGCATGTGATCGACTTCCTTTTCAGCTATAAAAAAGGCTGGTTGCTTTATTCTCCGGTGTTCCTGCTGCTCATCCCGGGATTCGTTATTCTTTACAAACAACGGAAATCCCTCTTTTGGCCTGTGTTCGGAGCGCTTCTGTTATGCATGTGGATTTTTTCTTCCTGGGAATGCTGGTGGTACGCAGCTTCGTTTGGTTCCAGGGCGATGGTAGACTTATATCCGCTTTTATTGGTGCCGTTGGGATTTGCTATTCTGACCATCGGAAGGTCAAAAGCAGGAAAACCGGCCTTATTGGTATTTTTGGTGCTTACCACCGGGCTTTCGGTTTTTCAGTCCGCCCAATACTCGAAAGGTATTTTGCACCCGGATCGCATGACCAAAGCACATTACTGGTACATTTTCGGGAAGTTGGATATGCCTGAATACCAGACTAACAGGCTGGAACTGGATCGCTCCGATACGAACTGGCCGCAAACCATTCATGCGGAAAAACTGAAGTTCGGCCGGGTAGAAACGATTGATTTCAGTCAAACCGGGAAAGTGAGAATTCCCGGGAAGATCAGTAAATTAGTGGATAAAAGACTGCTTTTTCCGAAGTTGAAAACCGACGAAACCTTGTTTGATGCAGAGATTATTTACCGCAATGGAGATAGTTTAATTCCCTCAATCATCCATTTCGAAGTGTTCAGTAAATACAATACGTATAATTGGAAAAATTATCCGTTGACCACGCAAAGAAAATCCGGTGATGCCGATACCTTGAAAGTTCGTTTCAATCTGCCCATTATTAATCATTCCGATGACAGGATCCAGATTTACGTGGAGAATCCGTCTGGGAAAGAAACGGTGGTTGAATCACTGAAAATAAAGGCATACAGTTTGATCCGGGATTAAAAATAAGTTCAAAGAAGGTTCAAAAAGTTCAAAGGGTTCAAAAAAATTAAAGTGTGGAACATTTGGAACATTTGGAACATTTGGAACATTTGGAACATTTGGAACATTTGGAACATTTGGAACATTTGGAACTTATTAAACTATTAAACATTTTTACACTATAAAAAACACTACCATGAGCTCATTTTCGCATATTTTCGATTCAGGAGAACAGGCACGTCAAAAAGGACATTTCAGAAACCTGATCATGCTGGCACGCATAGACGGAAACGTCAGTTTTGCTGAGAACCAGCTATTGAAAAAGATCGCAACGAAACTTTCTTTGACTGAAGAACAGGTTACTGAGATTTGCGAAAATCCGGATGATTATCCGTTTATTCCTCCGGTTACACGTGAAGAACGTTACGAGCGTTTTATTCAGTTGATCCAGCTTTTGGGAATTGACGGGAATATGGATAACAATGAGACCAAACTGGTCAGAAGATTGGGCGTTGAATTAGGTTTTACCCCGGAACGCATCGATGAAAAATTCCCGATTATCCTGGAGCATTTACGAAAAGGAATGGACCGCGAAGAAGTGTTGCGAATTGTGATTTAATCAGCGCTTTTTCTTGAGTTGGTCTTCAATGCGTTTGGTCATGAGCTGGAACAGGAGTTTGGAATCCTGCTGATTCAGCTTTCTGCCGAAGCGGATCGTTTTTCCGAGGTAATCGAACTCAATGCGTTCACCTCCGCGTATCCACGGAGAGTTTTCCCATGCCGCCTGGAAAGAGTTTTCCTTCGGAACGGAAACACGCACTTTTTTGATGTTTTCCAGGTAGTATTCTTTAGCTTTGCCGTAAGTTCCGATACTTGTTTTGATCGTTAACGAGATTTTATCGACCTTGATATACTCACGGCCATACATGATCCACAAAAAAGTTCTTCCGACACGGATGAAGTAGTAAAGCCAGAAGACCATGAAAACCCCGAGGATCACTTGTTCCTGCTGTGTGAATTTGAAGGTGAAAAGTGACCAGATAATGGTTGCCCCGATCGCAAACCACATAAAACACCAGGCACCCATGAGTGCTTTTACAAATCCGATTTGTTCGGGTGTGATGATGAACGTTGTTTTGTTTTGATCGTCGAGATAACTAATTCGGTTTCCAATCCATTTCATGCAACAAAAGTAGTAAAAAATAGTAAGGGCGTCCTGGCTTAGCCAGGACGCCCTGCGTTTTATTTCCCTGAATGAATTATTGGATAATCACTTTTTTCTGGGTAACTGCGTTGTTCATTTTTACATTTACAAAATAAACTCCCGCAGGTGTGTTGCTTGTATTGATCGTAATCACGGAAGCACCGTTCATTTGACCGTAGTTTTTGCTGGAAATTTCTTTTCCTGCAACATCCGTTACGGAAATGGTCACATCGCTTTGTTCCTTGATTTGAAGGTTCACAGAAACGCTTGTTGTAGCCGGGTTCGGATAAACCTGTACCAAATCGTCAATTTGTACCAAATCGTTCAATCCAGCCGTAACATCTGTTCCTGCTACAAATCCGTTTGCTACTGCTTCTGTAATAGTCGCTTTTCCTGCGTTGTCGATTTGTCCCGCAGGATTGAACAACAATCCAACGATGTGGATCTTCGTTTCGTCCCAGGTAGCCGGAATAGTAAATGTAGCTGTGATTGTATGTGTTTCTCCGGCGTTTACAGTTGCCGGGAAGCTATTTGCATATCCTGTGAAGCTTGGTTCGATAGCTCTGGCAACATGGTCGTAAACCATCTGTGCTGCCGGTACCGGGTTTGGCAATGATTCAAAACCGCCCATTGCTCCCTGGCCACCACCTGCATACGCATTTGCCTGGTTGTAGTTGCTGGAAGTTCCCGTTACTTCGTCTTCCGTAAGAACAATTCCCAATTTGTAGGAGCTTGTTGCTGAAGATAAGAAGTTTGCAGATGTTGATACTTTTAATTCACGTGTTGTTGCATTCCAGGTAGCACCGTTTTCGATCAATGCTTTCGGAGCAACCTGCACACGCGTTAAGAAATCACCTTCCATTTCCGAAGGATCGATTACGCTCATACGGTCAACCAAAGCTGAAGGATAACCGGAAACCAATCCTCCGATTCCGTCATCGTAAACTGTAACTGTCATAGGATCGCCGTTATGAACTGCAATTCCTGCCCAGTACTGGTCGTATTTTGTTTCCATCATGTCCATGAACACAGCTCCTCTCGGACACCATTGACACCAGGTTCCTGTTCCTTCTTCTCCAACTACCATTTTACCCATGGCTGGTGTTAAAGGATTTAGATCAATGGAAAGTTCGTCGTCGTTTGCATCCATGTCTGCTCCTGCATTATTGACATTGCTTACTGTTGCTGTCATCGGCATGTTGCTTCCTGTTAAAGTCAGGGTTCCGGTCATGGTAACAGTAGTTGTTGCCAAAGAAGCCAGGTTCAATCCTGTAACGGTTTGATGAATGTTGTTTCCGTTGTAATCCACGTCCAATTCGAAAGAAGTGATCGGAGTGGTTCCCAGGTTTCTGACAACTACTTTCGGAGTCACAGCATTTCCTGCCAGCATTCCCTGGTCGAATGACAATCCGTTTGCCGCCGCGTTCAGGGAAGGAAGTGAGTACGGAGTAATTACCGTATGAAAATCATCCATGAAGTATCCGCAGCTGTAAGGAGCATTTTGATCCGTCGGGTAAATATCGATAGACGCAATCTGGTTTACCGGATTCGCAAACGAACCTACCGAAACGTTGTCAATAAAAACTTCCCAGTTGTTGGTGTTGAAATTGATCGCAATGCGGAAGTTAAACCAGGTGTTTTGCGGATAAGACGCCCCTGTGAAATTTAACCCGTTTTGATTGTTGATCGTAATTGTTCCGTTGTCGTTGAAAAAACAATCCATCGCCCACACCTGGCCGATCGTTGCATTTCGCTGGAAGTTGAAGTAACCTGCTTTCCCGGTTTCAACCTTCATGTTGAAATCCATGTCGAATTGCCCGGTATTCAAAACCCCGAAGTTGCGTACCAAATCTGTTGGCCCGCCTGTTGACGAAGAAGTGGAGAAGTACAGCGAGTTGCTTCCCGAAGCTGCATCGGCATTGGAAACCATGACGTCTTCTGTTCCCCCGGGAGCATTACTCCAGGTTGTCCATGCGCCACCACTTTGCGGACATAATTTTTGTCCTGCGGTATAAGAGTCAAAATTATCGGTGAATGTCTGACCAAATGCCACAATACTTGATAAGAAACCAAGAGTGAGTAATTGTTTTTTCATAAAGTAAGAGTATAGAATATGCCTAAATATAGGCAAAGAAAAAGAGAAGAAGGTGTCCTTTTTCTCTTTAACTATTGAAATCTTAATAAAAACGTTTTTATTTCTTAACAAACTGGATGGTAGACGATTCGTTCCCTAAATCCATAACAAAGCGGTAAACGCCGTTTTGAAGGTTGGAAACATTGATCGGTTTCAAAACAATTTTACTTTTCGTATCCTCCAAAGGTATTTGTTCAATAAGTCTTCCTACTGCATCAAAAATATGCAATGTTCCCGGTTGTTTTGAATAATACGTTAGGTTTGTCAACTCCGATGAAGGGTTTGGAGATAAGGTGTTTGGACTAATACCCGATTTGCAGGTTACTGATTTTAATTCGGAATAATCAGATTTACCGTTGGAATGAATTTCTTTCAACCGGTAAAAAATCAGTTTGTCCTTTTCAAGGTCATCTCTGAATACGAACTGTTTCGAATCGGAAGAACCGGATGGTTCAGTTACATTTCCTATAATTTCCCACGTTTCACCGGTATAACTTCGTTGAACTTCATAGGTGCTTGAACTTTCAGTCGGGGCTTCCCAGGAGAGGGTTGCCTGGGTTGTTTCACAATCTGTTTTTACAGTAAAATTGGCCATATTTACGCCCAATGCAGAACAGCCCACCGTTGCCGTACCGTTGAATGCAATAGGTACCGTTGAAGTAGCTGAACTATAGTTGGAGAAACAAATAATGTATTGAGAATTGGCCGTAACGGCTAACGGAGGTTCATAATTTCCCCAGTCTCCTCCCGCCGGCAATGTAGAAGCCAACCCGGTTCCTCCTGAATTCACGGCATTCCAGTTGCATCTGACAGGTGCAAGAGAATTGCTTGAGATCGCGCCGCAGGTTCCCGGTCCGGTGTAAGGATACATGATCCAGTCGTAATAACCCGCCTGTGAGCCGCCGGCTCCGAATGAAAAGGCTAAATTTCCGGCCGTGTACACATTGATAACCATCCAGGTACTGTTCGATTCGCCGATTTGCAGGCATCCCATGTTTCCGCCTCCCCAGGGACTTGAAGGCCCAAAAAACGGATCGTATATCGGGTTTCCCACGGAACCGGCTGCAGGAATTTCATTGATGGAACCATATCCGTTCGGATCGATCTGGAAACCCGCATTGCTGCAAATATTTACATAATTCGGGCAATCGGAAGCGACTACAGGACCTGAATAGGTGCTTTGAACGGCGCAAATCGTTCCATTGGTTGCCTGGGTCGGAGGACCGGTATTTGCAGCATTGGTAGCAAAAATAACGGCATAGTACGTTTGACCTGCTACTGTCGAAAAACTCACACTTTCATTCACCCCGTTCCCGGTCTGTGAACAGCCAAGAGCGGTAAACGTTCCTCCACAGGTTCCCGATACGATCATCAATCCGGGATTTGGCCCGTTTGCAGTAGCATCGGTAATGGTTACAGTTGTGTAGTTCGATGTTGCCGTAAATTGGTAAAAACCATCTACATCATCCCACCCGCAGGAAGGTTCCGAACTGAAATTATCGGAAAAGGAGGTGGGAATGGAATAATTGGTAGCTGTACAAGTTGCTCCTACGGTTAATGTTGGGACTGTTCCGGTACAATTGTCTGATTGTCCGAAAATACTTGTGAGTTGGCAAAGAGTGAGTAGTAATAGTAAATTTTTCATGATCAGCGGCAGTTATTTTTGGATAATTCTATCATGCTGCCTTCCACATACGCGGCATCATAATAACAGGTAACCTCATATCCACGATTTATAAACCAATTCAAAAAAGTTTGGTCCGAAAGATTTTCATTCGGCGTATAAATACCCAGATAAATTCCGGTAGAATTGTCCATTCTGGAAGTCCTGACTCCCGGCATTTGTTTAAATGCTTGTGAAATTTCTGATTGAGCTTCCGGAGTAATCTCGGAATCGAGAATGATTTTGATGTACCTTTTGGAGTCTTCCAGATTACTTTGTTGTGAAAAAGCAGTAATTTGAAACGCAACTAGTGCAAGAGTAATAGCTAGAGTTTTGACCATTTTGTAGTAATAAGTTAGGCATAAAGTTAGAGCTAATTTTTACATAGGTCGTTAAAAACAAGTGTTTTAACATTTTGAGTTTACAAAACAATACTTTGAGTTCATAAATCGGTAATGTTGGCGGAATAAGTTCTTTATCCTGTTTTCAGGATGAAAGCATGGTTCGAATGTTCAAGACTCAACCGGTGTAAACCGTATTAGCGAATAAGTGTCACGTTTCCTTTGATGATCTTCTGTTCTCCCTGCACGCAGGTTGCTTCCAGGTAGTAGTCGTAGGTATCCGGTTTCAGGAGTTTGTCGCGGAAAGTTCCGTCCCATCCAATGTTTTGATCGGTTGTTTCAAACACCATTTCTCCCCAACGGTCAAAAACACGGAAGAGGATTTTAGTGGCAATGGCACTTCTGACGTACAACACGTCGTTTTCCAAATCCCCGTTCGGAGAAAAGGCGTTCGGTACGTAAACATAGGTGCGGTCACAAACAACTTCCAGTACATTTACTTTGACAGAAGCGGATTTGGTGCAGATTCCGTCTGTGATGCTAACAGTATACAAGGTCGTTTGTTCAGGAGTTGCCTGAGTGATCTGACTGTTTGGACTGGATAATCCTGCCTGTGGATACCAAACGTACGAATATCCGGAAGGTGATGCGGTTAACGTAGTGCTGTTTCCGGGAACCACATATTCCGGGTTTGCCTGTGCGCTTACGGATCCGGATAATGTTCCGACAGCAATGTAAATGGAATCTCTGTCAAAACAACCGTTTGAACCGTTTGCATCCACATAGACCCATTGGCTAACTGGAGGATTTGCGATGACTACATTTTGCTGGGCGGTAGCTGTCAGGATGCTGGTCGGGCTCCAAACGTAATTGAAAGTAACGCCCGGCACCTGTATATCGGCCGTTAATGTTGTCGGCTCATTGAGGCAGATGGAATCATTTCCGGTGATGGTCAGGCTTCCTCCAATAAAATAAACGGTGACGCTGTCGATTTTCGAACAGTAGGCATTTCCCGCCCGGACATAATAAGTGGTTGTTGCGCCAGGAGTAATGTTCAATACGGAATCCGCTACTGTTGCATTCAACGTGTCGGTGAACTGATCAGTGGAAGACCAGACAAAGTAATCTGCCGAACCGAATGAATTTGCAGTAAACACCAGGGGCATCGGTGAACACAAAATCGTGTCGTTTGAAACCGCCAGTTGAATGTCCGGCAAAACAGTGATCGTAATCTGGTTCGTATCAGTCAATAAACACACCGAATCGGTAACGCGCAATTGCACATCGTAAACGCCCGGCTCCGTATAAGTGACAGTCGGTGAGAATATCGTGGAAGTAACACCGTTCCCGAAATCCCATTCGTAGGAATCGGAAGGTGAGCTGGTATTGGTAAATGTAACGGTGAAATCTTCACAGCCACCCAATCCGGAAGGATTAAATTCCGCCTTCGGCAATAACTGGAAATCAAATTTGAAGACCACGTTGTTGCAATTATTATTTGATCCGGGATTTAAATCGGTATCGTTCAGATTCAGGTTCGACCAGGCATTCGGAGTCGTTGGGAAATCACTGTTTACATTCGGACAACCCCCACAGGTGTTACAGCCTGCACAAACACTTTGGTAAACCACCCCGTTTTTGTCAAATCGGGAAGTTCCTCCATCCACATGCTCTTCTGCCGAAACTCCTCCCATATAGCTTCCGTAAAGTAATCCCGAAAAGTCACGTTTGTAAACAAACAAGTAAAAATCGTAACCGGTAGTGGTATTTTGATAGGCATCCGCACTTAACGGCATTCCGCTTAACGGCGTCGATTGCAGGATATTTGCTCCCCATCCTGAAACGTACATATTTCCGCAAATATCAACCAGAAATGCTGCAGGAGAAATGTTGATTCCCGGGTTTCCGTTTCCGAAAACAGTGGAATTGACAATGGATGTGAGCGTTGGGTTCAATTTGGCGATAAACTGGCTGCTGCCCGGATAGCTTTGTGAATTGACTACGGGAAAATTTCCTCCCACGGATTGGCCCAGGACAAAAATCTCATCATTCCGGTTGATCTCAACGAAAAATGCCTGGTCGTATTGATTAGCCCCCAGATAAGTGCTTTGCAGTAATGTTTGTCCGTTGGGAGTCAGTTTCCCGACAAATCCATCTGCTTTTCCACCCAGGTAATTCGGGTTTAATCCGCCGGTTGTTCCCGGAATATTGAGGCTGGATGTTCCGCCTGAAAAGACCACATTGTAGCTGGAATCGATTTTTACGGAATAACAAGCATCGTTATTGCTTCCTCCGAAATAGCTCGACCAGATCAAGGTGCTCAGGTTGCTGTTCAGTTTGAAAAGTACGCCGTCCTGTTGTCCTCCCAATGTTGGTTGGAAAGCATTTAAAGTAGGGAAGTTGTTGGATCTGCTGCAGGAAGCGACCAGGCAATTTCCCAGTGAATCGATCATGATCTCGCCCCGGAAATTATCCCCGTAATTAGTGGTTAATGAATCGTAACTGGCAACTGAGTTGTAAGTCCCCGATGTTACTTTGGTGTTGATACCATCGTTCAGTGAACCACCCATGTAGGTAGATGCCAGTAAGTTGTGGCCGTTTGCGCTCAGTTTGGCCACATAAATATCCGTTCCCTGGTTCGTGAAATAAACGCCGTTGAAGTAAAAGTTTGAAGCGGAAGAACCTCCCGCGTGTGCTGTTTGGTAACCGCCTACAATGGGAAAATCAGTGCTTGAAGTAGCGCCGTAAATATACAGGTTGTCGTTTTTATCGCAGATTAAACTATGTGCTGTTTCGGTTCCCTGTGTACCGTTTCCACCTCCCAAAAATGTGGTCCAGATCATGTCTTCACCGTCCGGAGAATACTTGGAAACATAGACATCCGTAATTCCGTAAGTTGGATTCGTTACAGCGGTGAAATTCGATGTTACATCATAGGCAGAATTGTCGGGAGTCGGATAGGCGTTTCCGAAAAGTGTTCCGGCTGAATAGGCCGAGCCGTCGTGTCCGTAGGTGGCTGTCATCCCGAAGTTGTCAGATGGCGAACCTGAATAGGTTGCGAATACTAAAACCGGATCAATGATGACACTTGCAAGCGGATCGAACTTTCCAAGTTTAAAGGAAACCACCCGGCCGTTCAATTTGAATGAACAGGTAACCGGTGTCAGTTTTCCATTGAGCATTTGCCAGGCAACCGGTTTTTGTTCGATGATTTCTCCCAGTTTGGTCTTAAGAACCAGGTCGCCGTTTTTGTTGATGGAAACCTGGTCGAAATTAACCAGGTCGATTTGGATTTCCTGGATCGGACTTCCGGGTGAACACCACAATTCGTATTTGAATTTTTCCGGGGTATCAAAAACCTTCAGATCAATCCCGTTGTAGAAATTCTTTAGTGTAACCTCCCGGAAACTTTTGACGTCAGAAGCCCATTTGGTGGAATCATTTCCCAGGAAATAATTGTAGTAATAAGGCAACGCTTTTTCTTTGACAATTTCGCTGACTTCGTTGGAATTCAGGAAATGGGCACCGGCTAAAACTCCCTGCAGCTGATCACTCACCAACGTATCTGTCGATTTCTGAGCATGTGCACGCCTCATGGGTGAATAATCGCGGATGTCGTAAATAAAACCGTGCTGCTGCACCCAGATATTGTTTCCCTGGGATTTAGACTGGAACAATACTTTGGAGTCCCATTGTCCTTTGTTTTCAATCAATGCATAATGCGACGGATGCTGATGTTCGATTTCCTGCGCATAGCATTGCACGTAAAAAACAAGGGCACAAAAGATTCCAAAAATCGGCTTCATATGTGAAAGATAGGAAAATGTTTAAAAAGGTTGCTTTTTTGAGTGTAACTTTTGCCAATCAAATTGCTCTGGTTATATTTGATATAAATTCGAGGCATTATGACAACTCAATGGGTCTTCAACGAAGTTGCAACAATTACAGAGAAAAATATCCAACAATTAAAATCGAAGTTTTCACATTATTCAGAGAACCAGTTGAACTGGAAACCCAACCCTGCAACCTGGAGTTTAGCCGAAATTTTTGCCCATCTGAATGCTTACGCGAAGTTTTACCATTCGACCTTAAACGACCGGATTGACAGAACCCGTTTTCGCATTCCACGGATTAATTATACCTCATCGCCTTTGGGAAAATCTGCCTGGATGTCGATGAAACTCGGAAACGCCCGGAATGTGAAACGAAAGTTCAATGCTCCGGGAGAATACAACCCTTCCGTGAATCCTTCTTTGGTGACCGGCCAGGAAATCAAAACACTGATGGACGGGCAGCACGAATTTCTGAACATTATTGAAAAATCGGTTGCCGTGAATCTGAAGAAGGTCAAGGTGCCGATCTCTATTTCCAAACTGGTACGCCTTCGTTTGGGAGATGCGTTGTTGTTTGTGGCTTATCACAACGAGCGGCACATCGAACAGGCTTTAAAACTGGCAAAAAATCCTCAATTCCCTAAAAAGTGAGCAGAATTCACGCATTTTGCAAAGCAAGTATTGCACCCGTTCGCGGAGATTCAAGTGACCGCGCAGAAATAGTTACTCAGCTTTTGTTCGGTGAGCTGGTTGAGATCATCGAAGTGTATAATCAGTGGGTGAAAATCCGTTCGTTTATGGACGGGTATGAAGGCTGGATCGATTCGAAACAAGTCCAGGACCTGAGAGAGAAGGAAGTTTCCCGCTGGTTGGATGGTTTGGTGGTGGAACACTCCGAATTCCGCATCATTGAAGGGCCGGAAGGAAGACAAACGCTGACCAAAGGCTTTTTTCGTCCCGGAGACGCAGAAGAAACCTTTCACATTGGAAAATCGGAGTACCGTTTTTTGAACGAAGAAGATACTTTCCCGAAATCTGTGATCGATTTTGCGAAAAGTTACCTGAATGCTCCTTATTTGTGGGGTGGAAAAACGATGTTCGGAATCGATTGTTCCGGATTTATGCAGCAGATTCACCGCGTATTCAATTACCAGTTACCGCGCAATTCTTCGCAGCAGCAGGAAGTGGGACAGGAAATTGATTTTGAGGACAGAGAGGCTGGTGATCTGGCTTTCTTCATTTCCGATGCCGGGAACATTCATCACGTGGGCCTGCTGGTCAATAAAGACGAGATTATCCACGCGCACGGCTATGTGCGGATCGATGATTTCAGTTCCAAAGGAATTACCCGGAAGATCGATGAAGTGCATTCGCATAAATTGCATTCTATTAAGCGACTTTAATTAATTGCGAATTGCGAATTGCGAATTGCGAATTGCGAATTTTGTTGGCTTAGGGATTTGTCTTCATCTGACACCAAAGGTGGAGTATCTATGCTTGATCCATGCCTGAAGCACGCTTTATAGAACCTTCTGACCCGTCCTAAATAATGTGAGAGATAATTTCGGAAAGTGAAGCCCTTCTGATGAAATCGAATTATATTTGCCGGACATTAAAGGTTGACTTTCCCGTAACTTCGGGACTCAGTCACGTTTAATCCAGGAGTTTTAAAAATGGAACTTTTGAACTTTTTAAACTGTTTGAACTAAATAAAAAATAAGCATGAAACGCGATCAGGAAGTATTTGACTTAATTGCTGCAGAAAGACAGCGTCAGGAACATGGAATTGAATTAATTGCGTCTGAAAATTTTGTCTCTGATGAGGTGATGGAAGCAATGGGTTCTGTATTGACTAACAAATATGCAGAAGGACTTCCGGGAAAACGCTATTATGGTGGTTGCGAAGTAGTAGATAAAGTGGAGCAACTGGCGATCGATCGTTTGTGCAAATTATTCGGAGCAACCTGGGCGAACGTTCAGCCACACTCAGGAGCTCAGGCAAATGCAGCGGTTTTCTTAGCTTGTTTGAAGCCGGGAGATAAAATCCTGGGATTTGATTTGAGCCACGGTGGACACTTAACTCACGGTTCTTCGGTAAACTTCTCCGGGAAATTGTACGAACCGCATTTCTATGGTGTAAGCCAGGAAACAGGATTGGTTGATTACGACATGATGGAAGAAGTGGCACGCCGCGAAAAGCCAAAAATGATTATTTGTGGAGCTTCCGCTTATTCCAGAGATTGGGATTACGCACGCATCCGCAAGATCGCGGACGAAGTAGGAGCATTGATCCTGGCAGATATTTCGCACCCGGCAGGATTGATCGCAGCCGGATTGCTGAATGATCCGTTGGACCATTGTCACATCGTTACTACAACGACACACAAAACTTTGCGCGGACCACGCGGAGGTGTCATCATGATGCGCCACAATTTCGATAATCCGTTCGGATTGAAGTGGAACAACGGAAACCCGAAGTCTATGGGAGCTTTGCTGGATGCAGCAGTATTCCCGGGAATCCAGGGCGGGCCGTTGGAGCACGTGATCGCAGCGAAAGCAGTTGCATTCGGTGAAGCGTTGAGTGATAATTACAAAACATACATGTCCCAGGTGAAGAAAAACGCTGCTTTGATGGCGGAGGAATTCACCAAATTGGGTTACAAGATCATTTCCGGAGGAACGGACAACCACAGCATGCTGATCGATTTGCGTTCCAAGGGAGTAACCGGAAAGGATGCTGAGAACAACCTGGTACTGGCAGACATTACGGTAAACAAGAACATGGTGCCGTTTGATACGGAATCGCCATTCATTACTTCAGGGATCCGCGTAGGGACTTCTGCAATTACATCCCGCGGAATCAAGGAAACTGAGATCCCAACGATCGTGAAACTGATTGACCGGGTGTTGATGAATATCGGTGATGAAGAGACGATTCGCTCGGTGCGTTCTGAAGTGAATGCCCTGATGAGCACACGACCGCTGTTTACGTGGTAAATAAGTACTAACTAGAATATAAAGGTCGCGGTTATCGCGACCTTTTTTATTGAACCACATAGGCACATAGGTCACATAGCGCTGTAGGGATTATAATTCTGAAGATGATCGAAGTTATAGTGTTTTTAAACTCGTTTTAAGGTCAACCTATTTAGTACCATAGGAAAGAGATAGGATATTATACCAATTTTTGTTATATTAAAGTATATAATCATTATTCCTATTTATGACAAAATCTTATTTAGATCAATTGAATCGAACCAATATTTGAGGCTCAACTTTTAAGCTATATGAAACTGCTGGATGCGCCTAAAGGAATTCTCATTAATTTTAATTGCATGAATATCTTTCGGGAAGGTCAGAAAACACTGGTCAATGAACGGTATCGAAACTTGCAGGAATAACCAACCGCTTTACCCGGTCAATACACCTCCTGTAGTACATACCAAAAAAGGTGTCTGTTTATAAATAACATAGGTAGGTCTATGTGACCTATGTACCTATGTTCAATTACCCTATCATAGTGTCCTTGGTGGTAAAAAAACTGAGAGCGAAGCGAAACCACCAATTACCTTCGTGAAAAACAGTGCGGATCAATCGTTTTCCCAATCACAACAAAAAAACTATGTGCTCTATGTGTCCTATGTGGTTTTTTATTAATCTATGTGGTTTTATCCTGTCGTGCCAGCAGCTTTGGGGAAACTTTATAGGATGCGGTGAATGTCAGTCCTTTTTGGCGCGTTGAAAAAGTCATCAATGCTTTTTTGTACCAGGACGAATCAGTAGCTTTCTTGCGAAATTTTTCATGAATTGCCGTATCGTGTAAAGCACCGTCGAGCCAAGCCTGGATTTCATAGATCGAAATTCCGAAGTATTCACAGCGATCCAGTACGATAGCAAAATCCCATTCATTGAAATGAAGGTTTCCCGACTTATCGAACCCGTCATTCAGGTTTTTCAAATCATTAAATACTTTTTGCTCTAAGAATTCAGCTTGTTCCATGTTATTGCTACTAATTTCTGCGAAGGTACGCAGAATAGTTGGTACAGTTTCCTTTACCGCTCCGGTGGTTGCTATTTGGTCCGCGTTCCAATGACCTAAAATACAGCAGGGGCGCTACTAAGTGCACCCCTGCCATTTATCTAAACCAGAACTAACGTATATGAGAACTTACATTTTGCATAGCGCATCCCAGGTAGTCCAGAAATGTGCGTTGATTGCTCCGATCGGCGGGTTGGTGCTGTCTGCAACGATACCAACCATGGATGAACACGTGCTGTTGCATCCGATTTCATTGGTGCTTCCTTGTTGCGGAGGAATCTGACGCCATGTTCCTGTGGAACCGCTCAATAATTCAACTTTGATATCAAAAATTCCGGAAAGGTTCGGTGTTTGTAATTGTTGCGTCGGGTTTTCGCTCGAAATTGTTCCGCTCCAGTCTCCTTGTGAGAAAGTTACTCTCCAGGTAGAGATCATTTTTGAAGTGTCGTTCACCGGGGATAAATAAACCCAGAATTGTGCACCGTTACCCAATTGGATTGTTTCAGGTGCATTTGCATTAGCTGTCGCTGTTGTCATAGTGAATAGTTTAAAGTGTGGTTCCTACTCTCAGGCTTTTCGGAAAACGCCAACTATTCATTTTTCCTCTCTCAGGACCGGCCGCGTCCGTCTGAAAGGTTATTGCGAATAGTGTGAAACGAATGTAGCGGGTTTAAGCAACCGAAAGCCGGCGTTTGTCATGAGCCGGTAGATTGGTGTCATGAATCCGTGGATTGGTTGCATGGAATTAATTGTTGATATATGGTTGAAACTTATAGCAGAACGGAAGTAGATTACGTACTTCAGATGATTAACTTTGTATATTAGATTAGAAATTATGTTCCAAGCAATAAAAAGCAAGAAAATAGAAGCCATTATTGATGAAATCATCGATCAGTACATGTATGCTCGTGATCTTCACCGGCCTTGGATTATTGGTTTCAGCGGGGGTAAGGATTCAACGGTTTTATTGACATTAGTTTGGATTGCGTTGCGTAGAATCCGCGAAAATCACGAAGCACCTTTTCAATTGAAGCGTCCCGTTTATGTGGTTTGTAACGATACCATGGTTGAAAATCCGATTATTGCGAATTACGTAGAAGGTGTTTTGGCTCAAATTACGGAATCTGCAAGAGATCAGAATTTACCGATCATAGTCAAAAAGACTACACCAAAACTCGATGAAACATTCTGGATTAATGTAATTGGAAAAGGATATCCGGTTCCGAATAACTCGTTCAGATGGTGCACGGATAAGTTGAAAATCAGGCCAACCGGTAATTTCTTGCTGGAACAAATTGACGAAAAAGGAGAAGCGATTGTCTTATTAGGTTCTCGTTATGATGAAAGTCAAACACGTGAGCGTTCTATCCGTAAGCATGAAGTAACTGGAAGCCGTCTTTCCAAGCATCAAACTACCGGAAATACATATGTGTATGCGCCGATTAAGGAATTGATGCTTGAGGAAGTTTGGTACATAATCAATGTGGTTCCTTCTCCATGGGGATTTGATAATTCGATTCTCTTCAAAATTTATGCAGATGCAAGCGCGGATGATTATGAATGTCCGACCGTTGTTACGAATAAAGAACATACATCTTGCGGGCAATCACGTTTCGGATGCTGGACTTGTACGGTTGTGAAGAGTGATAAATCCATGTCAGCATTGGTAAACAATGGCCAGCAATGGATGCAGCCGTTGATGGATTTCAGAAATCGCATGGTAGAAGGTCGCAATATTTCTGAGAATCGGTTGGATACAAGAAGAAATGGCCAGGGAGCGGTGAGAGAAGACGGAACCTTTTTCGGAAATTATACCCCGTTGTATCGTTATCAAATGCTTCGGGACTTGCTGACCATCCAAAAATCCATGCAGAAGGAGCGACCTTATTTGGTGTTGATTAACAACCAGGAATTGATTGCTATTCAGGTAACCTGGACACGCGAAGGTATTTTTGAATACAATGTGGGGAATTTGTACCGCGAAATTTATAACAAGGAGATTGAAACCAATACAATTCACGCGCTGGATGCAACAGAACGCAGAATTGTAAAAGAAGTTTGCGGTGATGAACCGGAATATTACGGCTTGATTGATAATTTGATTACGTTGCAAAAGACAAAATCATTATTGATTTCCAAATATGGATTGCACAACGATGTAGAGAATCGGATCGAAACATTTGTTAAAGAAATGGAGCTATGAAAATTCAACAGATTACGCTCACGAATTTTCGCGTATACAAAGACCGGAATGCGGTTTCTTTTGATCCGCAGCTCAACCGGAATATCAGTATTGTAGCCGGTAGAAACGGTTTTGGTAAAACTACCTTTTTGACATCGCTTGTTTGGGTATTTTACGGCAAAATGATGGCCGAAGTGGAAGAGAAGTACCGCAATGACATTCGCAATGCCGGAGGATACGATAAATTCCTGTTAACGTTGATGAATCGATCAGTTCGGAATTCCTTTGAACAAAAGGAAATTGACGGTGCGCGTTTTTCTGTAGAGATTGAATTACTGGATATTTCCGTTCCTTCAATTCCCTGCGAATCCATCGTGATATCGCGCTCTTATGATTTGAAAACTCATCAGGAAGACCTGAAAATATATATCGACGGACTGGAAAATGAATTGACCAAAGAAGTTGGATACGAGGTGTTTATCAATGACTTTATTCTGCCCCGAGAAATTGCCAAATTCTTTTTCTTCGATGCAGAAAAGATTGTTTCCTTGGCAGAAGCGAAGACCAATGAAGAACTGAAGAACTTAAGCCGTGCTTATTCGGAAGTGTTGGGAATCAAGAAATATGAGGATTTGAAAAAAAACCTGGAAACGCTGATCTCCAAATTGAAGAGAGACGGAGCTTCGGCTTCTCAACAGACCAAATTGATTGATTTGATTGATGATCAGGACGATTTGTTGAAAGAAATTGAGCGTTGTGAAGGAAATTTATCCGATACGGAGAATGAGATCCAGATTTTCAAAACCCGTTCCGAATCTATCCAGGAAAAGCTGATCCGTGAAGGGAATGCCATTACACTGGAAGAGTTGTTGGAATTGAAGCAAGAACAAGAAGAACTGAAACATGCTTCTGCTGAACTCAAAGGGAAATTGCGTAAGTTATTGGATATTGCTCCTTTGGTGATTGCAGGACCAGCCTTACTGAAATTGAAACAACAGGTGGATGCGGAGCATCATTCGGGTAATACAACGGTACACAAAGCAGTTTTGTTGGATGAATTACGTTCGTTTTCAGAAGTTTTATTGGCTAATTTCGATGCATTGACATTGGATGAATCTTTGAAAACAAACCTGCAAACAGCTGTTCAAAAACAATTATCTGAGAAAGAAGCATTGATGGGAGAAACTCAGGCGAACACACAGGTATTAGTAGATTTTTCAGAAGAACAATTCCTGAACTTTGAAGCAGTTCTAAATCACATCAAAGGAACTTTTTCCAACCAGTTCGAAGACGTTGTTCAGAAAGAAAAGATCAACCGATCACTTTTGAACCGTACAATGCATAAGATCAAACAGGCAGAGGCCCGCAAAGACAATCCGTTGGTGCAGCGTTTGCGTGACGACAAAAAGAATGCTGATTTCAAACTGGAAGAATTGCAAGTCGAAAAAGGGAAAATCCAGGCAGAATTGGATAGTTACAAGCAACGACTTGCCTCCACCAGTAAAGTACTCTCCGAATATGAGAAGAAGTTGAATGTAGCTGAAATGGACCGCAAGAAACACGGTGTGGCTGTTGCTGCGTTGGAAAAGATCCAGGCGATTATCAAACGAATCAAGGAAGACAAGAAATATGCGTTGCAGAAGTCTGTTTTACTTGGATTGAATAAAATTTTGCATAAAAATGATTTTGTACACGATGTTCGGGTGAACGTCCAGGATGAAATCATGGACATTGATTTATTGGATAAACTAGGGCAGGTTATAGACAAAGACTCGCTTTCGAAAGGAGAACAGCAATTGTATGCCACTGCTTTGTTGAAAGCATTGGTAGATGAATCCGGCATTAAATTCCCGGTATTCATTGACAGCCCGCTTCAAAAGTTTGATAAACTGCATTCCCGCAAAATCATCCGGGAGTTTTATCCGGCCATTTCCGAACAAGTGGTGTTGTTTCCATTGTTGGAAAAGGAATTGTCGGAAACGGAATACGAATACCTGAAACCGCATATCGACCAAGTGTACCTGATCGAGAACCGCGAAAATAGCTCTGTGTTCAAACAAGTAGCCGCCGGAGAATTGTTTCACACCTTAAAACTGGAAGACCATGTTCACGCAGATTAAAACCAGTTTGGAAAACAAAGAAACGATAACGCAGCTCACCCGCCGTTTGAATCTCGGAGCCGAAAATCTCATTGCGCGCATTGCCTTTTCCTATTCCTTGTCGAAAGGCGAAAAACTGGACCTAAAAGACATCGAGAACTCTTCCGGGAAAGAATATTCCAGGGCGGTATTGTTTGGTGAATACGCCGACATCTATGTAGGTATGATCTGTACGCACTACCAATTGTACAAAACGGACAAGGACATTGCCAAATACATCAAAATGCATGTAGACCATGGCTTGCGTTTGCTAAACCAGGAAGTGGAGGAACGCACGAATGTAGATGGGTTTGATTTTTTGAGTGAATTAATTAATAATGAATTAAAGATTTTAGTATGATCAATTCTTTACCAATAAATCCTGATCGCATTTGTGATGCAATTGCCCGAATCGGTTATAATCCAACTTCTGCAATAATGGATGTAATTGATAATTCGTTTATGGCTGATGCGACGAAAATATCTGTAAAGATCATCCTTAAAGACTCCGTTACCTTAAATAATCCTAAAAATATTGAGCGGATATTTGTTGTAGATAATGGAAAGGGTATGACAGAAGACGGTATTAAAAAAGCTTTAGAACTCGGTTCGGATGTAGAATACGGAAATAACAGCTTGTCTAAGTATGGTTTAGGATTAAAGTCAGCAGGGTTTTCTCTTGGAAGGAGAATAGAGGTCGTTAGTAAAGTAAAAGGATCGGCAATTTCTCAAAAATTTTTTCTTGATCGGGATTTGATAAAAAAAGAGGGCGTATTTGGTTATGCTAATGAAGATGCCGATGAAACACAAAAGCAATTTTTGGAATCCCCCGAGTCTGGAACAGTTATATCCTTTCATGATCTAATTTATACTAGTCGAGTTAGCGCCTCTAAGTTGATGGAGGATTTAATGAAAAAAGCAGGTGTTGTTTATGCTGAATTTTTAGATAAACCAGATGTTAGTTTTAATATACAAGTATTCGATTCCAATAGTACACTTCTGAAAGAAAATGAGATCAAATCAAAGGATATTCTATTTTGGAATGATGCTTATCAGAGTTTTAATCAAGAAACTTATGATTGTAAAAGGAATTGTAGAGTTTTGGACACTGAGTTTGAAAATCCGATAAATCCTACAGGGGAAAAAATTAAAATTCAGGCAACGATTTTCCCAAAAGACAGCATGAAAACTTTTACAGGATTTACTGCTGAGGAAAAGGCAAGAATAAAGGAATATGATGTAAGTCTGACTAATAGTGGATTCTATTTTTATAGAAATGGTCGTCTAATTAAATGGGGAGCAGGGCTATTTCTTAATAGAGAACTTGGGATTAGAGTTAGAGTGTCTTTTAGTACGGAACACGATGAATTATTTGATGTTGATGTTTCCAAACAACATCTTACAATTTCGGAAGAAGTTGATGCACTTCTAAGAACGTTAATCGCTGTACCAAGGTCACAATCCAAAACAGTTTTTGAGATGTGTGACATTCTAGTCAAGAGTTTGAAGCAACATGAAACCGAGGGCGCGGAATTTAACACAACGAATTCAACACTTGAAGAAGATGAGGATGAAAGTGTTCAGATAGATCCTGAAGAAAAGAAAAAACGTAAAAGCTTGATAGAAGATGATTCTAAAGATCTTGAATTACAAACTGAACCGAGATATGAGGATGAGGAGCAACAAGAGGGATTCAGAAGAGTAAGATATTGGGATGGAAATAAAAATAGAACCTTTTGGGACGTAGGTATGGATAGCTTAGAAGGGTCTTATGTCTTAATTGATAAAAATCACCCCTTCTATGATTTGGTTCTAAATAATTTAGAGGTCGATTCGCCATTAAGACAATCTTTTGAAGCTCTCCTGCACTCACTTGCAGTTGGGCAAAACCAAACGGTACAAAAATTTGCTGATGTTGATGGTGACGTAGTACTAAATATTTTTAAGAAATTCTTACGATCATCGTCACAGCAATTGGATAATTGGGTGAATAATAACTGGAATTTATTTAATAATGAAGGTTAGAGCCTTTATTAAAGACGATCTTGAAGGTTCTTTTGTTTACTTAATTTTCTCAAAGGACGTCTTGTACATTGGTGAAACTCAAAGAATTGCTATTTCTCGTTGGGTTCAGCATATCTATCAAAAAAGTAATTTTTATAAGAAAATTCAATTATTGGGACTTGATTTTGATGAGTATTCTGAGAATGTTCATTTTGTTTCAGTTGAATTAACAGAAATAAGAGAAAGTTTTCCAGAAAATAGGTGGAGGGTAATAACTCAAGCTGTTGAGCATGCATTGCATGAGAGATTATATTTGTCAAGATCTGAATTGCTTGAGGCTTATTACAAAAAGTACTATGATGATATTGATTATTATAGAATAATTTCAGATACAACGAGAACCGCCCCAGCGAAAATCATGGATTCGGATTGGCAATTTGCAAGGGGGTATGCTAAACAAGTATTAGATGATGTTTATTCTTTCATTTGATTGTTAAAATAGGTTCTTCTGGTAATTTTGGGACAAAAGATTATCAAGTTCATTCTATTATTTTACGTTTTTCAAATGAATTCCCCCAGATTTTCTCGCCAATGTCATTATATAGAATCGATTTTGTTTTTGAAGCATAAGGATATTTTTTAGGGGAATTGTTGTCTATAAAATCTAAGTCTTTCGCTTTGCTGAGAATTGATTCATAAACTTCTATTTTATCATTATCTTCTTCTTTAATTTTTTTAAGAGTTTCTTTAAGAATTCCTAATAAAGCTGTAAATCCTAAAGTAGTTTGTAAAATATTCATTGGTTTTCTGGTGTCATGTGTTTCAAAATCCCAAAGTGATTGGTTTTGATATGTGAAGGTGTTTCTCACGGCACTAAAAAAAGCAAAAATTATTCGAATTATTCTAACATCATTGTCGTTTGCATAGTATCTCCTAAATGGGTGTTCAGAAGTGTTGTTTTGTAGAAAGTATTTTCGATTCTGATGACGAGCGATTTCTTCTTCTCGTTTGCTAATACAAATTAATTCTAAAATTGATTTTACCATTGTGGCTTGTGATAAAACTGGATTACCGCTTGAGTAAAATTCAATTGCTTCTTTTGAACCGGATCCTGCTAATCTGATTCTCTTATAAAAAGGGGAATTTTCTCTTCCATTAAGAGTATTAACAATGCTTAAAACTGTTTTTTGCGGAGAGTCATTTTTAGTTAATCCAAAAAGACTATAAACTAAATCAGGGGGAACTTTTGTCTGGGTACGGTTAATTGTAGAAAATATCATTGCTTGATACTCTAAAACAGGATCGATAAAGAATGTAACCGGCAATTCAATCTTATTAATTATATTTAATTTTTTTCGTAACTCTAGAATAGATTGTTGATATTGGGTGTTATTCTTGCTTGTTCTTGAGAGATTTTCATTGAGTGTAATCTCTTTTTTAAAATACTCTATTGCATTTTCAATTCCTTTTATTCTATGTTGACCATCAATGATTGATAAGTAAATGTCTCCTTTACTAGAATTATTGATTTTATTTATTTCATTGAAAACTTTGGTGTCTAATGTAATTTCTACGATTCCTGTATTTTCATTTTCAACTTGACTAATAATTACGTGGTTAGGGATCGAAATTACCAGATTTGTTGGGAAAATTGCATTTGGATCATGAATAAGAAAATCGACTATCGAATTAATTTTAGAAGGAATTAATTTTCTTTGAACCTCTTCTCTTGTAATAGGTTTATTTTCATTGTTTTCATCGAATCCAAGAATCGTATATTCGGTATATCTTGTAAATTTTAGAATGTCTTCAATACAAAAAACTCCTAACAAAAACTCCTGATTGTTTTGTGAAACTCTTTGAGTTTTTAAAACATGATTATTATTTCTTGTCATAATCATCTAAACTATTGTTTAATTCTTTTGATCTATCACTTTGAATAACAAAGAAATCTTGTGTTAGATTTGCATTTTCAGCATTTGCGATCCACCAAATGAAAATTGAAAAAATGAAGAATGGAACGGCTAAAAAATAAAGATTTGGGTTGTGACTTTTAAAAAAGGCTAAATAGGTAAAAATTGATAATAAGGTTACTATCACGCTGATTATAAATAATAGGTTTTTGATGTACTTATTTCCTGCAAAAGCCATTTCAATGGAGCCAGTAGTAATTATAACTACTATAAAAGAAAAAATATTTGTCAATACATTGTTGTGATTGAATTCTTTATTATGAGATTCAATATATAAGGAGGCCCAAATACTAATCCCACCCATTATGACAACAAAAAAGATAAAGTATAATACGAATTCAGGATGCTGCCACGGCTCTTTGGATCTCGTTTTGAAAAATAGTCCTATTTCATTCCATTTGGAAACTTTTTCAAGTGGTGAATTTTCAGAAATGTTATCCATAATTTTCATTCGTAACAATAAGGTTTCGCTACGAATCTAATGAAAGGGATAATTAGTTGATCCTTTTGCCTTCATTTTCAGTATTTACCACATTGGTGGGATGTGGTTTTCCGCAATCGGGAGAGGGCAATCTGTGGGCACGCGATTAATCGCGTGCCCACTGTAATTCATCACTTGCCCACAGTGATGAATTTAGTTAATTGGATGTGTGATTTTTCGGATTGTCTTTGATGTATTGGCAAATACGATCATAGGCTTCGGTATCGCGGATGATGTGGTCGTGGTAGTTGGATTGCCATGTGAACGATGCATCCGATTTCCGGATTTCGAAGGTGCATCGGCCTTTGTACCAACGGATGATGCGGGATAGGTTTTGGTGAAGCATCGGGTTTTGATGGCCGGCGAAGCCGCCTGTTTTTTGTTCCGATTCTACAGGATCCTGGGGTTCATGGATAATAATGATCCCGTGGATATGGTCAGGCATTACCACAAATTCGTCCAATTCAACGAATGGAAATTGGGAGGGAATTTGTTCCCAAATGTTTTGCGTAAGGATTGCAGCGGTTGTCGAGTTTAATTTACCGGATTCAATATGTCCAAAAAACGGATACCTGTTTTTGGTACAGATCGTTATAAAATAGGCTCCGGCCTTGCCGTAATCGTAACCGTATAATCTTTTACTGCGGCTGCTTGGAATAGGGTAGTAATGCATTGGATTTGATCTTTCCTATATAAGTTAGGAAAAAAGATCATTGAAAAACAGTAGGCACGCGATTAATCGCGTGCCTACTGTGTGATTAAATGTCAATGCAAAGCAATATATTTCACCAAATCCAGCACCTTGTTCGAATAGCCCCATTCGTTGTCGTACCAGGCGATCAGTTTCACGAACCGGTCGTTCAGGGCCAGGGACGCACCGGCGTCGTAGATGGACGTGTGCGGGTTGCCCAGGAAATCGGAGGAGACTACTGCGTCTTCGGTGTAGGAAAGGATTCCTTTCAGTTCACCTGCTGCGTATTCTTTTATTTTGGCGTTGATCTCGTCGAGGGTTGCGGCTTTTTGCAGGCGCACGGTTAAGTCCACTACGGAAACGTCGGGTACGGGAACGCGGAAGGATGTACCGGTTAATTTTCCTGCAAGTTCCGGGATGACTTTCGTAACGGCTTTCGCTGCTCCTGTGGAGGCAGGAATAATGTTTTGCCCGGCGCCACGGCCTGATCTCCAGTCTTTCGCTGAGGGCGAATCGACGGTTTTTTGCGTGGCTGTGATGGCGTGGACGGTGGTCATCAATCCTTCTTCGATACCGAATGATTCGTGAATTACCTTGGCAAGCGGAGCCAGGCAATTGGTGGTGCAGGATGCATTCGAAACGATGTTCATTTCCGGTTTGTAGGTATGCTGGTTGACTCCCATGACGAACATCGGTGTGCTATCACTGGAAGGACCGGTCATTACCACTTTTTTTGCTCCGGCAACCAAATGTTTTCCGGCAGTTTCAGCGGTTAAAAATAAACCGGTTGCTTCTACCACATAATCCGCACCAACGGCTCCCCAGTTCAGTTCTTCCGGGTTTTTAACGGCGGTTACGCGTATTTTTTTGCCGTTCACTACCAAATGGTCGGCATGTGCTTCCACTTCTCCTTTAAATGCTCCGTGTGTGGAGTCGTATTTCAGCATGTAAGCCAGGTAGTCGGGTTCAACGAGGTCGTTGATAGCTACTACTTCCATATCTTCTCTGCTTGCCGCGATCCGGAAAACCAGGCGGCCAATTCTTCCGAATCCGTTTATTCCAATTTTGATCATTTGTAAATGGGTTTAAGTTATTTGACTAGCCACGAACCTCCGACTGCAAGCACATTGTCCAGCATCAGAAATTCTTTGTAATTGGCTTCGTTGATTCCGCCGGTAGGGCAGAATTTTGCTTCGCTGAATACACTGCCGTAAGTCTTCAATGCTTTGATCCCGCCGAAGAGGTCTGCCGGAAAAAATTTGAAGTATTTCCAGCCTGCTTCCAGTCCGCGGATGATGTCGCTTGGTGTAGCAACGCCCGGAAGGAATGGGATTCCGCAGGTGTTTAATGCAGGAATCATCGAGTCAGAAATTCCCGGGCTGACCAGGAAATCGACTTTCAATGCCTGGCATTTTTCTATGTCGACAACCGATTTAATCGTCCCGACCCCAACACTGAAGTGATCTCCGTAACGTTCTTTGAATAATTGAATAGCGTCCCAGGAAACGGCAGTTCTCAAAGTAATCTCAATGCACGAAATGTTGTTTGCCTTCAGTTGTTCATACACGCTGTCCACTTCGGATAAGGCGTTGATCGTAACAACAGGAATCAACTCATTCCGGTTCAGTATGTGTTCGATATCAAATTGTGTGCTCATTGCTTAAAGTATTCCGGCCCCTTCATCGCTGGAGGAAATGAGGCTTCTGAGGTTCTTAAATAACTGGCGGCCGTGACTGTCGTCGTGATAAACCACCGAGCGTGTTTCCCGGTCCAAAAATCCGGGTGTTTTACATTCCAAATGACCATTTGTTCCGTCCAGGGAAATCCAGTCTCCTGTTTGGATTTTTCCGATAGGCCCGCCATTTGCGGCTTCCGGTGTCACGTGAATAGCAGCGGGAACTTTCCCGGATGCTCCCGACATTCTTCCGTCGGTTACCAAACCTACTTTAAATCCTCTTTTCTGAAGGATTGTCAGGGTCGGTGTCAATTTATGCAACTCGGGCATCCCTTTTTGTTTCGGTCCCTGGAACGGGATTACCGCGATGAAGTCTTTTTCCAGTTCTCCTTTTTTAAATGCTGCAATCAGGTCGTCCTGGTCGTCAAATACGATTGCCGGAGCTTCTACATGATGGTGAGAAGGATCTACAGCGGATGTTTTGATGACCGATACTCCAAGGTTTCCGTTCAGGACTTTCAATCCGCCGGTTTCCTGGAACGGGTTTTCGGCACTTCGAACCACGCTTTCGTTGAGGGAAGCTTCCGGTCCTTCTACGTAAACAATGACTTTGTTGATCAGTTTGGGTTCTTTGGTGTATTTCGACAAGCCTTTTCCCAGGATGGTGTTGACATCTTCATGAAGCAAACCATTTTTCAACAAGGTCTTGATGACGAATGCCATTCCGCCTGCGGCATGAAAATGGTTAACGTCTGCGGCTCCGTTCGGATAAACGCGGCAAATCAACGGAATGACTTCCGAAAGTACGGAAAAATCGTCCCAGGTGATGTGGATCCCGGCTGCTTTTGCCATGGCGATCAAATGCAAGGTATGATTGGTGGAACCGCCGGTAGCCAACAGCCCGATAATTCCGTTTACGATGGCTTTTTCGTCGATGATATACCCGATGGAGCGTGAAATGTCCTTCAGCCGGATATTTTCAGTCAGTGTTTTCACGGCTGCGTGATTGAGTGCTGCCCGCATCTTTGTTCCCGGATTCACAAAACTGGATCCCGGAAGCTGCATGCCCATGATTTCCATCAGCATCTGGTTGCTGTTTGCTGTTCCGTAAAAGGTACATGTTCCCGGTGAATGGTAGGAATCTGCTTCTCCTTTCAATAATTCTTCGCGCCCGATTTTACCTTCTGCAAAATCCTGGCGGATGCGTGCTTTTTCATCGTTTGAAATACCACTCGGCATGGGGCCTGCAGGAACAAAAACCACCGGGTGATGGCCGAAGCTTAAATTCCCGATCATGAGTCCCGGAACAATTTTATCACAAATTCCGAAGTTGAAAACACCGTCAAACATGCTGTGCGACAATCCGATGGCTGCTGATAAAGCGATGACATCCCGGCTGAGTAATGACAGGTCCATGCCTTCCATTCCCTGCGTAACGCCGTCGCACATAGCCGGAGTTGCTCCTGCAACCTGCACGGTAGCATTGAATTCTTTGGCGTATTTGCGGAATTCTTCCGGGTATGTTTCATAAGGTTTGTGTGCAGATAACATGTCGTTATAAGCCGTGATGATTCCCATGTTCGGTTCGGTTCCGGCTGCGATTACGGCTTTTTCATCTGCCGCACATCCCGCAAAGCCATGCGCCAGGTTTCCGCAGCTTAAACCTCTGCGTCCCGTGTCCCGGTTAAAGTTTTTGTTCACCTGTTCCAGGTAGGTGTTCCGAGATGAAGCACTGCGCAATCGGATACGCTCTGTAACTTCCTGTATTATTGGATGAATAGTCATTTCGAATGATAAATTTTTAGTTCTGGATTTGCTTGTAATAAGTGATGAATGGGCAGGTTCAGCGTTGAATCCAGTAATAAGTCCAGTTTCTTTTCCCCGGTAATGACCAAATAGGCAGTTCGTGCCTGGCAGAGGCTTTTCAAATCCCAGGTAATGCGCTGATTGGGGTAATTGGGAGCTCTGGTGGAACGGATTGACTGATTACTTTCCTGCAATGCAAGCTCTGAGGCCGGATCATTGGGGAAAATCGAAGCAAAATGTCCGTCTTCACCCATTCCCAGCAAAACGATGTCTGTGCGCTCGGAAAAAATCCGGTATTCTTCGGCAACACGCCCGATATTTGCGTGTTCATCGTTCAGATCATAGACCATTCCTTTCAGTTTGCCCGAAACATTCATCAACTGCGGAAAACATTCCCGGATGAGGCGTTCGTTGCTGTATTCGCTTTCAAAAGCCACATAACGTTCGTCAACCAACCCGATAATTACCTGCAGGTTGCTTATATGCGTGTCCAATTCCTTATAAACCGGCCCGGGTGTACTTCCGCCGGAAAGCAGGATGCGGGCATCACCAAAGACATTGACGTAATGACGGATGTCTTCCAGGATGGATTGGGTTACTTGTTGGATCAAATCACTTTTTTGATCGAAAATATGGATGTCTAATGTGTTTGCCATCTTGTGCCGTTGTCTAAAATAAAATCTCCCGGGCCCCAGCTTCCGGATTCATACAAATGAATCGGAACCTCTTTTTGCCAATGTTTGTTGATGGATTCGATCCATTCCCAGGCTGCCATTAATTCATCGTGACGCATAAACAGGGTCTGATTGCCCCGGATCACATCAATGATCAATCGTTCATAAGCATCCGGCATCCGGTCTTTGAACGAATCCATGAAGTCTAGCTTTAAAGATATGGGTTTAAAACGATATCCGCCAGGTCCGGGAATTTTACTTAATTGCACCAGTTCGATCCGTTCTTCGGGTTGCAGGCGGATGATGAGTTTGTTTTGTAACGGGTATTTGGAATCCGGGAAAATGTTGTGAGGCAATTCCTTGAAGTTGATAACGATGTCGGAATACCTTTTTTTCATGCGTTTCCCTGTTCTCAGGTAAACAGGAGTGTTTTTCCAGCGCCAGTTGTCAATGTGCACTTTCATGGCTACAAACGTTTCCGTATCGGATTCGTAAGCGTCGATATCTTCCAGGTAGGAATGGATTTTTTTACCGTCTACTGTTCCTCGGGTATACTGTCCGCGAACAATTTCCGTGCGCAGCATTTCTTTGGTAAAAGGACGCAGTGATTTCAGGACTTTCAGTTTTTCATTGCGCACGGCATCCGGGTCCAGGCTGAAAGGCGGTTCCATAGCGATCAGGCAAAGCAGCTGCAACAGGTGATTTTGCACCATGTCCAGCAATGCTCCTGTTTTGTCGTAAAAAGCACCGCGTTTTTCCACTCCGATCGACTCTGCTACCGTTATCTGAATGTTTTCGATGTTTTCGGCATTCCAGGCACGTTCAAACAAGTGATTGGCAAAACGCAATACCATCAGGTTCTGCACAGTTTCTTTTCCCAGGTAGTGATCGATCCGGAAGATCTGGGATTCTTTAAATGCTTTTGAAATGACACTATTGATCTCGATACTTGATTTCAAATCATGGCCGAGCGGTTTCTCCAATACTACTTTGCTGCTTTCACGGATCAGATCAGCGGCCAGCATGGTGTCGCAGATTTCCGGGAATGCCGAGGAAGGCACCGAAAGGTAGAATATGCGCTGGAAATCGGGATTTTTATCCAGGGCGTTTTTCAGCACCGAATAATTTTCCACGTCATTTTGCGGAATGTGCATAAAAACCACCTGTTTCATAAACTTGTCTACAAGCTTATCCGGACCGTCTATGAATTCCAGCAGCTGTTTTTTAAACGCATTTTCATCGGAATGGCTCCTGGAAATACAAAACAGATTAAAATCAACCTGCAATTGATTGTCGGCAAACCGGTAGTAAAGTGCCGGAATAATTTTGCGGCGGGCCAAATCTCCATCGCCTCCGAAAATAACGAGGTTGAATGAAGTAATGTCCGCTGTGAGTTGATTTGCTGTCATAGTGAATTTCAAAATTTTCTATCAAATGTAAACACTTTTAGTAAAATTAACAATAACTATTAATTTTTTGTTACATTTGAGATATAAACCATGAAATATAATATGAAATGTTTATAGTTGTTGAAAGCGGATCAACCAAAGCCGATTGGATGGTGGTAGGTGATGGTGTTAAAATGGCGTACAACACGAAGGGGTTCAATCCTTATTTTCACAGTAAGGAAGATATCCTGTTGGAGCTGCACGATCACCTGGAACTGGATTTGATCAAGGAAAAAGTGGAACAATTGTTTTTTTACGGCGCAGGATGTTCCAGTCCTCATTTGAATCGGATCATAGAAAAAGGACTTGCAGCTTTTTTTACAAACGCTAAAATATATGTGAATCACGACCTTGCTGCATCCGCGTATGCCTGTTACAGCGGGAAACCAGAAATTGCCTGTATTTTGGGAACGGGATCCAATTCCTGTTATTATGACGGGGTCAGCGTGTCTGAAGAAGTGCCGGCATTGAGTTATATACTGGGCGATGAGGGTAGCGGCTGCTATTTAGGTAAAAAGTTGATTTCTGATTATCTGTACAAGCGCCTGCCGGATACGATTGCGCAGGACCTGGAGGCTCAGCAGATTACGAAAGAAGTCATTTTCGAAAATGTATACCGCAAGCCGGATGCCAATGTCTATATTGCTTCTTTTATGAAAACATTGGTTCACTATAAGAATTTGAGCTATTCACAGCGGTTGATTGAATCGGCTTTCCAGGATTTTATCGATGTTCACGTGAAATGTTATGAGAATTACCGGGATGTGGAGGTGAATTTTGTAGGGTCGGTGGCCAGCTTGCTCCAGGATGAACTGCATGAAGTTTGTGAAAAGAACGGGATTAAGGTGGGAAGGATTATCCGCCGTCCGCTGGAACATTTGGTTCAGTACCACGAGCGGTTGTCGGAACTGGAATTCAGTAAATCCTTCATTAAAAAAATGGGCTGAGTTCCCTGCACGCATTTAGCTATTAATCGAATTGAATACTATGAATAAGAGAATTGTTATTGCTACTTTATTTGGCCTGTCTGCTTTCTTTGGCTGGACACAAAAGGCACAAAGCATCAGCACCCCTGAAATCGAACAAAAAATTGAGGAGTTATTAAAATCCATGAGTGTGCATGAAAAGGTGGGGCAAACCTGCCAGGTCACACTGGATGTGCTGTTGAAAACCGACAGCGAAGGAAAAGTCATAGAGCCGGTTTCCGTGGATCCTAAAAAGGTACAGGAAGCCATTGTTCAATACGGGGTAGGTTCCGTGCTGAATGTAGGCTGGCACACTTTGTCCTTGAAAGAATGGGAGGAAGTGATGAAACTGGTTCACGATCCCTACCTGACAAAACAATCCAAATCACCAATTATTTACGGTATTGATGCCATTCACGGGGTCAATTATACGATCGGAGGAACGCTTTTTCCGCAGGAAATCGGGTTGGCAGCAACCTGGAACCCGGCATTGGCCGAGCAATTCGGTGAAATCGTAGCGTATGAATGCAGAGCTTCGGGAATCCACTGGAATTTTTCCCCGGTTCTGGACCTGGCACGTCAGCCATTGTGGTCGCGTACTTTTGAAACGCTGGGAGAAGATCCGTACCTGGCTTCCGTTTTGGGTCAGAAGATTATCAAGGGATACCAGGGAAGCCCTAAAATTGATGCGTATCACGTGGCTTCCTGCATGAAGCATTTTGTAGGATACAGCAGCCCGATTAGCGGAAGGGACCGTACTCCGGGATGGATCCCTGAAAAATACATGCGTGAATTGTACCTGCCGGCTTTTGAAGCAGCCACGAAAGAAGGTGCGCTGACTGTCATGATCAATAGCGGAACAGTGAACGGTATTCCCGGGCATGCCAACTATCATTTATTGACAGAAGTATTGAAGGGAGAATGGAATTTTGAAGGTTTTGCCGTGTCAGACTGGGAAGATTTCCTGATGCTGAATACCGTTCACCGCACAGCGGAAACCACCAAAGCCGGAATTGTTCAGGCGATCAATGCAGGTGTGGATATGAGTATGGTGCCTTACGCTCCGTACTACCAGGAATACTGCAAACTGATGACGGAAGCGGTCAATGAAGGAAGTATTCCGATGGCCCGTCTGGATGATGCTGTCCGACGCATTTTGAGAGTGAAAATACTGCTTGGATTATACGAGAAAAATATGAACCAGGCGAAGAAATACCCGGAATTTGCATCTGTGAAGCACCAGCAGGCTGCTTTGACTGCGGCACAGGAATCCATTACTTTATTGAAGAACAAGGAAGAAATCCTCCCGTTAAAAAAGAGTCAGAAAGTGTTGGTGAGCGGCCCTGCTGCCAACAACCTCATGTACCTGAACGGTGCCTGGACACATACCTGGCAGGGAGACAACCAGAGTTTTAATACTGCCGGAAGAACTTCTATTCTGGAAGAATTCCAAAAGGTATTGGGGAAAGAAAATGTGGCTTACAGCGAAGGATGCAAGCTCGTAACTGAAAATGGGTACGAAGCGGCTCACCTGGTTGGAATGGAAGACTTTAAGTCGAAAGCTGCAACCAGCGACGTTATTGTTCTTTGTTTGGGAGAATACCCTGCTACGGAAAAACCCGGAGATATCCGTTCCTTAAACCTGCTTCCGGAACAACAGCAGCTTGCAAAAGAGGCTTACGCTACCGGAAAACCGGTTGTGCTGGTGCTGGCGGAAGCAAGGCCGCGCATTATCCGGGATATCGTTCCGGATGCTTCGGCGATCGTGCAGACTTACCTGCCGGGAGATTTCGGGGCGGAGGCGTTGGTGGATTTGCTTTACGGGGAAGTGAATTTCTCCGGGAAGTTGCCTTATACTTATCAGAAATACGACGGACAGGTTGAATTCTACGACCATCCGAGAAGTGTGGACCGCCATAAAAACGGATTTGATGCCTACGATCCGCAATGGGATTTCGGTTTTGGATTGAGCTACACGTCGTTCGAGTATTCCAACCTGGTTTTAAGTAAGAAATCGGTGACAAAATCAGAGAGTATCACCGTTTCCGTTGAAGTTAAAAACACCGGGAAGGTTGCCGGAAAAGAAGTGGTGCAGTTCTACCTTTCAGACGAATTTGCATCCCTTGTTCCAGCAGGAAAATCCTTAAAAGCATTCCAAAAAATAGAATTGGCACCCGGAGAAACAAAAACCGTTCAATTCCAGATTAAGCCGGATGATTTAAAATTTGCGGACACGGATGGGAAGTGGATTTCCGAGCCGGGAACATTTAGTGTGAGAATCAATAAACTAATTTCTAATTTTGAATTAAATTAGTCCGATGTCATATAAAATCAAGTTTGATAATTTTTTCTCCTATTCCTTTTCGTTGGATTGTGTCATCTTCGGGTACCGCGAAGGAGAAATTAAAGTTCTGTTGATCAAGCGTGCCATGGAGCCTTATCTGGGTGAATGGGCTATTCCGGGAGATTTGGTTTATCCGGATGAAGACCTTCCGGATGCTGCATCGCGGATATTGACGGAGCTGACTAAACTGAATGGCATCGAATTGCACCAGGGTGAAACTTTCGGGAAACCGAACCGACACCCGCAGGGACGTGTCATTACCAGTGCTTATTTTGCATTGGTGAAAATTGACGATTTAAATGTGGAGGCTGCTTCCTGGGCGGAAGAAGTGAGATGGGTGTCTATTAAAAAATTACCCCAGTTGGCTTTCGACCACAATCTGATCCTGGAATCTACTTTCGACATGCTGAAACAAAAGCTGCAACGCGAACCGATTTGTTTCGATTTGCTTCCTGCTAAATTTACCCTCAACGAAATGCAGCAATTGTATGAATATGCCTTTGATGTGGAGATGGACAAAGCAAATTTCAGAAAGAAAATCAAGCCGCTGCCGTTGGTGAAACTGCATGAAAAACAGATCAATGTCAAGCATCGTCCGGCTACTTTGTTCCGATTCGACTTTAAACGCTACAAGGAGTTGACGGAGGAAGATGATTTCTTCTTTAGAATCTAGTACAAAAATTAGAATTAGCGTAAAAATTAATGTGTTTTTTTGCTTATTGTAAAAAATACAATTATATTTATTTCATACTAAATTAATATGTTATGAAAAAACTTTATGCTATTCTATCGATCTCCATGATTTCCTCTGCCGGTTTGGCACAGAACAACGTCACGTTCAGCGCAAATGATTCGTGGGTTGGCTATGTAAATGTTTTCGAAACTCCTGCAAACGGAGGAGGTTATTTATGGGGTTCTCAGTGGGGAATTGCAGATTTGCAAACCACTATTAATACAGGTGCAAATACCATGACTTTGCAACCGAACTTTAACTTATATGCAGCAGATCCTACGGATGCTTACTGGGTAGACCAGTCAACAGGTGAAGGTGCGAAATATATCAGTGCTTCTACGTATGTGGAGCCGGGACCAACATTTAACGGTAATGCTTTGACGTTCCAGGGAGACGTGCTTTCCAATAACCTGGACCTTACAAAGTACGAAGCGAAATTTTACATCAACGCATTGGATTCTACAAACGGATATGTAAATACCATTCCGGGAAAAACGTTCAATATTCCGGCTAGCGGGCATTTTACTGTAAGTGCAACAGCAGGAGAATTACCGGTTGGAATGATCATTCAATACGGATTTACGATCTACGGAAGAAATGCAAATCCGGCGAATGAAGCTGCTTTGGGAAGTATCGTAATCGGTGTTCAAAGTACTGCAGGAATCACTGAAGGAGAGAAAAATTCCATCCGCGTTTACCCGAATCCTGCAACGGATCTGGTTTACGTTGCCAGTGATGCTGCTGTTGATGGTATTACAATTACGGATATTGCCGGTCATACGGTTTATAGCAGCAACCAGGTTTCAGCCAATGGTATTGATGTTTCGGGGTTGACATCAGGCGTTTACATGCTACATGTTACGACAGGTTCGGACATGAAAACTTCACGATTTACGAAAAAATAGTCATTGCCAATTACAGCGATTACTGAACGAACGGGGAGAATATTCTCCCCTTTTTTATAAACGCTTATGAAAAAATTACTACTCATTTTTGGATTCATTCCTGCCGTTTCTTTCGGTCAGCTATGGAATTTGGTTTGGAGCGACGAGTTTTCAGGAAGTTCCTTGAGCAATGCCAACTGGCAGTATGAAATCGGTACGGGTACCGACGGCTGGGGAAATTTTGAATTGCAGTATTACACCGCCAGTCCCAACAATATTTTCGTCGACACGGGTTATTTACACATCAAAGCATTGCATCAGCCCTACAACGGATCTGATTATACTTCCTCCCGGATTAAAACACAAGGTCTTTACGATGTGGAATACGGTAAGATCGAAGCGCGCATGAAATTGCCTTCCGGAAAAGGGATTTGGTCTGCTTTCTGGATGTTGGGGGCTAATATTACCAGTATAGGCTGGCCTGCCTGCGGAGAAATTGATATCATGGAACGCGTCAATACAGAATTGAAAGTGCATGGTACTTATCATTACGACAACAACGGTCATGCTTATGAAGGCGATTATAAATACGTGGATCCTTCTGATTTTCATGTCTACGGGGTAGAATGGGATGAAAGTGAAATGCGCTGGTATGTAGACGGAGTGGAATATTTCTCCAAGAATATCGGGCCGGGTTCTGTTTCCGTGGAAGAATTTCACCATCCGTTCTTTATCCTGTTGAACATTGCAGTGGGCGGCAACTGGCCGGGAAGCCCGGATGCGAATACGGTTTTTCCTGCTACCATGCTGGTCGATTATGTCCGTGTTTACAAAGAAACGTCGCTTCACCTGGATGAAACAGCTATTTCCGGGTTAGTACTTTCTCCGAATCCTGCTCACAACGAACTGCTTGTGAACAGTGAAACACCGATTGAATCGTATGTGATCTATAGCGTGGACGGAAATGAAATCAAGCGCGGGACTTCAGCCGTTGTTTCCCTGGAACAGCTGCCTGCAGGAACTTACCTGATTGAAGTGAAAACCGCTGATAACCAGATTTTGCGGGAGAAATTTATTCACGATTAACTACAGTCAAATATGTATTTGCGTCCTTTCCTCGTGATCGCCTGCATTTTTCAGTTTGGTCAGGCCTATACTCAGAATTATTACCTGGTCTGGCAGGATGATTTTAACAATCCGGTTTTGGATACCTCCAAATGGACGATTGAAACCGGTACAGGAGTAAACGGAGATTGGGGTACGGGGCAGATTGACCGGGCAACGGACAGGCCGGAAAATATTTCGATAACGGACACTGTTTCGGGCGCTTCCGGATCTTGTTTGGTCCTTACTTCCCGCAAGGAAAATTACATAGATAGGGAATATACCAGCGGAAGGATCAATACAGCAGGTAAATTTTCCTGGGGGCCCGGACACCGGATTGTTGCGCGGGTAAAGCCCAAAGATGTCCGTTTTATGGGGCAGGGTTTTGCCTTTTGGATGCTTCCGGATGAAACGCCGGCAGATACGAATTACATCATGTGGCCGCAGGGCGGTGAAATTGACATTATGGAATATGTAGGAGCAATTCCTTATCACAACCTGGGAAGCGTTCACTATGCCTACGACTGGGCCAACAACGAATGGCAATCCTGGAACCATGCGCACCAGGGATTTTACTACAGTTATGAAACAGAGCAGGTACCGGATCCTTCGGAGCCCGGATATGGCAATTATCCACCGCCTTTGGGAGCAATGTTTGCAGGCAGTTCGGCATTTCATGACTACGGAATTGATTGGTTCGACGATCGCATCGAATTTTTTATCGATTCCACGGTTTATCACATTCATTATTTCGAGGACGGTTCCGAGTTTGCACTGGATGGACAGGATGAGTCTGACATTTCCGTTATCGGAGGAAAACGGGTTGGAGAATCCGAATATTCCAATCATTTTCCGGAATGGCATCCGTTTGAACACCAGATGTACCTGATTTTAAGTACAGGTGTCGGAGGAAGTGCCAATACATATGGCGGTCCGATCCAATCGAATGCAGACTTTCCCTGCTCAATCTTCATTGATTGGGTAAAGGTTTATTCCACAGAGCAACCGAATACAGCTACAATTGCAGAAATAGCTGTTACTCCGGATTTTACACTGGTTCCCAATCCGGCGAATACGAGCATGCAGATCAGAGGTGATAAATCGGTTGCGCATTTCCAGATACTCGACGCGGCCGGAAAACCGGTCCTGGAGGGCGATAAAACCAATGTGGCTGTTTCTTCCCTGGAAAACGGCCTGTATTTTATACAAATTACAACCAGCCAGGGAATTATTCAAACAAAGACATTTATCAAAGACTAATTGCCTGCAAAGGATATTAGGTTTTAGCTAAAAATCGATAACAGCATGAAAACAGGTTCTTTAATCGCAATGCTTTTTCCGGCATTTGTGATGTATGCCCAACCCGGAAAATTGGTTTGGGAAGAAAACTTCAACTCGAATAAGATTGATACTTCCGTGTGGAATTTTGAGACCGGAACAGGAGTGAACGGTGATTGGGGAACGGGGCAGCTGGACCGGGCCACGGACCGGAAACAGAATGTGGCTATCAAAAAAGGAGTGAAAGGTGCCGATTCCAGCTGTTTGGTCATTACCACGCGCGCTGAAGAGTTTATGGACAGGAAGTATACCAGCGGGCGCATCAATACCAAGGGAAAGGCTTCCTGGGGTCCGGGACATAAGATTGTTGCACGTGTTTACGCCCGCGATGTAAAATCAATGGGGCAGGGTTTCGCCTTCTGGATGCTGCCGGATGAAAAACCGGTCGGACAAAAACACATGATGTGGCCGCAGGGCGGAGAAATCGATATCATGGAATATGTGGGGTCGATTCCTTTCCACAATTTGGGAAGTGTGCATTATGCCTGGTCTTATGAGAACAATGAATGGCAATCCTGGAACCACGCGCACCAGGGATTTTACTACAGTTTCAAGGATCAGGAGGTACCAAACCCGTCAGAACCCGGGTACGGCAATTATCCTCCTGCAAAAAATGATACCATCGCCGGCAGCTGGGGATTCCATGATTATGGTATCAACTGGTATCAGGACCGCATTGAGTTTTTCGTGGATTCGACAGTGTATCACATCCATTACCTGAACGACGGAGCAACGCTGAATTTTGCTAAAGACGGTGAAAATGAAGATGCCATTGAAGAAATCAACGGTAAAAGAACAGGAGTTTCCGAATACTCCAATCATTTCCCGGAATGGCATCCTTACGAGCACAACATGTACATCATTCTAAGTGCCGGAGTAGGAGGAAGCAAAAATACCTACGGAGGCCCGATCAGCGATGCCGCTAAATTTCCCTGCTCCGTATTTGTGGATTGGGTAAGGGTTTATGAATTATAATTTCATGAATTTGCCCTGTTGTTTTCCACAACGTACCAGGTAATATCCTGTTGCCAGTTGTGAAACGTTTACCAGCAAATGATCTTTGGAAACGTGCACGGTAGATACATCATCAATCACCTGCTTACCGGATACATCGTACATGAAGAAAGCGTCTGTTTCAGCATTGATCCCGACCACGTGAAGGTATTGTCCCGATACAACCGGATTCGGGAAAAGAATCATGTCGTTTCCGAAATCCCTGTCTAAAGGGATAAAAATCATATTGGAAGTGGAAGAATTGGCATTGAAATCCACCTGGATCAACCGGTAATAATAACCCGCAACCATCCAGTCGATATCCGTATCTATCAGCATGTAGTCCAGCAGACCGCTGTAATTCCCGGCCCCGTCAACATGACCGATTGCACTCCAATTCAGAGCATCCACCGAACGCTCCACGATAAAATAGTCGTTATTGATCTCATTTTCTGTTGTCCAGAACAGATCAATTTGCCGGTCGTTCAGAACGCCGTCAAAATACAGCAATTCGATCGGTAATGGAGTGCAATCAACCGTAATGGTAAAACTAAGCTGCGTTTGTCCCAAACACGGATCAGGGATTGTTAAGGTGTAAGTTGTAGTAGTTGTAGGGCTGAAAGTAGGATTGGCACTGGTGGTGTCACTCACCGTACCGTCATTCGGTGACCAGGCGTATTGCGGCGTACTGTATACTTCAAATTCCCACAGGGAAAAGCCGTAAGGTGTTCCGCGCTGCAAACCATACATACGAACATAACGGCCGGTACCAGTGAAATAAATCTTATCTATGCCGCCATTTCCGGCATATTCATGGTATTGATCGGTCCAGGTAACATTGTCCATAGAGGTTTGGATAATGTATTCACTTCCGTAAGCGCCTTCCCAATACAGCACCACACTGTCTATATCAGTTGGTGCGCCCAGATCTACGGTGATCCATTGTGGATTGGAAAAAGCACTCGACCAGCGTGTTCCCAAATTGTTGTCAAATGCATTTGCCGCGACAAAGGGCCCTTCAACGGAACTTGCTGTTGCCGGGTGATTGAATGCCACGTTAACGGCATCCAAAGGTGCTAAACTAACACTTTGCGTACCGGCACAAATAGTCCGGTCATCGAGTGTTAAAGCGGTAACCGAGGTAATAGCAACTCGGTTGTCTGCCCAGCTTCCACCGGTTGCGGATGTGAATCCCCAATATGCATAGTCGTCTCCGTGTAAAATGTTGCCGGTAATGTCAATGTTGTAAGAGAGGCGCAGGTTTCCCCCGAAATAGACATTCAGGGTCGTTGTAGCGGGATTGTAAGTGATCTGAAAAGAATGCCAGTTGTTGTCTTCCACGTTGGCAGCTGCTGCATCCATCTGAACTGGGCCTGCCAGGTTGGTTAAGTGATCGATGCTTCCGTCGCGTAAAATGGCCACGTGATCGTATACCGGGTCGTTTGAAGGTGCTCCGATGTTCTGGTAGGTATCAAATTCTACACCGAGTGAATATCCCGGAAAGTTCTGGTATCCGATTCCACCTCCGGCAGTACCTGCAACCAGGCATTTATTCTGGATCACGAAGACAATTCCGTCTGCTCCGTCATCGAAGTCGCCGAAAAACATGCTTCCGGTGATGGAAAAAGCGGAGTTGAAATTGTGTTTCAATTTATACCAGACAGCCCCGTTTTGCCAGGGAGCATCAGGTGTAAGCAAAAAGGTGTCGGGATTTAAAGCCGCGGCGTTTCCCGAAACCTGATACTGTGCATACGAACGGGTATACATCACACCTGTGAAAGCCAGAAGAAGAACAAAATACTTCATAAGTGTAGAGGTTTTACTTCGTTACAGAACTAAATATTGTAAAAAGTACCATAACTTATTCAAAATTAGTGTTTTATATTATGCTTTCCAAATAATTATCGGATTAATGTGTGAATAATTTGACTGTAAATCAGTGTTTTAGTGATATTCCAGTGTTCCCCACAGGGAAGGGTTGGAATTAAAGCCTTCCTGGCTTTTACTGTTCCATTTTTCCTGGAGCTGCCGCCCTGATTTGTTTCCTTTGTCGACCACCACTTCCAGGCCGGTTTTCATGCCTTTAGCCGGAACAAAATTGCGGAACAAACGCAGTGGAATCTGACATTCCAATTGGTAGCCTTCAGGTGTTGACTGGAATGCCACTTTCCCTTCTTTGATGACCTGGTTGAGTTTCCAGTTCCACAGATATGAATCGGTACCGCAATTGATACCGATATGCTGGTCGCTCAACAAGAGGAATTTGCGTTTAGGATCTGCCGAAGCGTTGGTTGAAAAGGCGATCTCAATGGCGTCACCGTTCCAGAGATTTCCTTCGGTTTGTCCGTTTTGACGGGGACTTTCATCCTGTACCTTTACTGCAAAGTAGAGCAGGCTATCCGAATATGCAACGCTAAATGAGTTGTTGGTGCCAAATGGTGTGAACGGCTCTGTCCAATCGCTTAGATCGCCATCTGTCCGGATATTCATTTTCGGGGCGGCTACTTGTTCTTTCAGTTTACCGGAAAAAGGAACCAGTTTGATGTACTTGATTTGAAGGGTCCCGGATGCAAAAACCTGGATCATGAATTGTTTGATACTGGTGGTATTCACGTCGTAATCCCGGAAGGGAAATAAGGAAAGGGGAATTTTCACTTTTGTCCATTTATCGGAGATTGCCTCCGCCTGAATGAACGAATTCATAAATCCGATCCATGCCTGTCCGCCCGAATAATCTTCCAGGCACAATGCCCAGGGCAAGTTTTTAACTGCACCTTCCTTGCATTTTACCAGCATTTCGATGGACAGGGTGTCAATCACATAAGAAATATCTTTTCCGGCCCAGTTGTCCCATCCAAAGCCCATTCCAACCCAATCGCACCCATTCTGGTCTTTGTTCCATTTAAGGTCCAGGTAAGGCCCGTCCTGGTTAGACAATGATCCGCTAATACATTCTTTTCCTTCAGAAGTCCAAAAGTCCGTTAAGCTTCCGTTGAAAATATCCAGCTGGGTATATCCGCGGATGTTTTCATCTTCTTCAAATGCTCCGTCGTAGAGTTTGACTTTCTTGAACCCCGCTTTTTTTCCGTAAACCTCCACTTCATCCAATATCAAAGTATCCTGGGCAAACGTTTGTCCAAGGGAAATTACGGATAGGAGGATCAGGAATATATTAAGGGTTGAGTGGCGCATTTTCTGTAAAAATTAAGTAATCAATTCCCGATTTGGCAAAACCGGATGTAGGGTTAGCCAGGTGAAGCACACTTACTTTGTTTAATCTGTCGGGATTGTGTACACCATTTCCGTTCCCTGTTCCTTCCAGGTCTGAATATTTCACGGAAACCAGTTTCCATCCGACCCAATTCACAGGTACTTCCAGGCTGTATTGGTCTTCGGAAGCGTCTGTAAAGGTTCCGTTTTGGTTTTCATCTTCATCAAAACGAAGTAATACCAGACTGTTCGGATAACCCGACGCACCATAGATCAAGACATTGAAGTACAGGTTTCCGGCATTGTCCGTCAAAGGAAGAGTAGGGCTTCCGTAAGCAGAAGCTTTAAAGTCAACCAATCCGATGAGCCAGTCCCAGTTTACGGTTCCCTGCATGTTGTAGTAGGAATCGGCCTGCGGTGCTGTTCCGTCTGTCTTAATGTTGAAATCCATGTTGGCCCCCGATTGGATGAATGTGCTCCATCCGCTGTTCCACCCGGTTTCAAAATCGGCGATCAGAAATCCCGGATTGGTTTTCGGTGCTGTCACAGTCACAGTGGTGTGCAAAGTATCCGCTTCTCCGGCAAAGGTCAGCATCACATCACAGGTTTCTGCTTTGAACATCGGGAAATTGGTGGTGCTTCCGTTCCAGGTAGCATTCGAAATATCCAATACTTTTCCTGTTCCGGTAATGATTTTATTGGCACCGCTCGTTTGCCCGGTAATGGAAATCGTCCATTCTTTGATGATAGATGTTTCGCAGGTGAAATACACCGATTGGCCGGCACTGAAATCCACACTGGACTGACTCGCGGCCAGAGTGGTTACTACTTCAAACGTACCGTAAATATCATTCAGATCCGGTCCGTCCATTTTGCCGGCTTCTTTTTTGCGGCAGGCAGACAGTAGGAGTGTTCCTGTAATTAGTAAGAATGTTAACTTTTTCATCGCTTAAAATTTCATAACGTAAAGGATGGATAATTGCTTGTACTGGTAAGGGTTATTTACCACAAAGTTGTTTTGGTTATATTCGTATAAAACTGCAAAAAGGATTTTATCCGAGAAATCAAACCGGATTCCTCCGGAAATATTGGTTTCCATGCCGTTCACGTTAAACGGTGTGTAGTTAATAATCACTCCGTCGGCGTCACGAACCGGAGACTGCTCGTTTCCTTTTCCCTGAACCATCATTACATTTCCCATCAGGAATAATTTTTTGATGATTTCGCCTTCAATTCCTGCACTCAGCGTGGTTGAATTGAGTTTTACCTGCTGGAAAACAAGTTCACCGCTGCGTGAAGTGTTTTGGTAGCAAACACCGGCGTTCACGACCAATTTCTTTTTCCATCCTGCCAGGTTTTCGATATGCAGGCTTGCATTCGCTTGCCCCATCATAAATTTACGAAGATTGGTTGTTCCCTGTCCGCGGATTTCCGACAGGTAATAGAATTTTCCGTTGGTTTCGATGATCTTTTTAGGATCCGAATAGCTGATTCCCAAATATCCTCCCTGGCGGTTAAACGTAGCAATTCCGTAAGGAAGTACATTGTTTATTACCGGATTGTAATTCATGATCCCGGCAGTAATTCCTTTGTTGTAAAGCATCGGGTCGTTGTAGAGGTCAAACATGGATACCGGGCGAATGATCTGCTGATTGGTATACCGGTTGTAGAAATTGTTTAACAGCGAGTAATCTACACGTTTGGATTGTGCCCCGAAACTTCTGAAATCCGCCCCGTTATTCATATAGCCTAAATCCAGTTTCAAATCTTTTTTAGTCAGGTTGAAATAAGCACGGGCATGAACAAAGTAATCGTTCAGGTCTTTTTCCGGGAATAAGCTTTGCTGCGTTCTTGAAAAACCGGATTCTCCGTCAATTCCCACAACAAACTTTTCTTTCGGTAAACGCAGGTCATACGTGAAAGAAGTCACACTATTGGCATACACATTGCTGTCCAGCGCCGTTCCCTTAAGGTCGAAAATACTTACGTAATTCACGCCCAGATCGAAGTATTTGCTTTGCTTGAAAACAACATTTCCTCCACCGAACAAACGTTCCAATACATTTGTACTGCTTGGATTTAACCGGGTAATGAACCCGTTGAACTCAATTTCCTTGACAACTTTCGGGAATTGCAGCGCAAAATTAACAGAAGCTCCCTGCTGACGCCAGGTGTGGTTTCTGTAGAACGATTCGTAATTCACCACGCCTTCTTTGATTCCCATGGTCCCGGTGTTAGGAACCAGCATATCCGGGTTGTGATTGTAGAAGGTATACGGCGTTAGCTTGTAATCAATATTCCCGATTTGGTAGCGTACGATGTCGGCAACAACTCCGCGTACATATAACTGACGTACATCGAAGCTTACACCGCCTCCCCAGAATCCGCCGAAATCATTCCGGATACGTACCATGCCCAGAATTTCGGTTGCCTCATTCGGATTGATTTTAAAACCCAGGTCCAGCAAGGCATATCCGCCCGTTCGTTTCGGTGCGGTAACGGTGTCATCTGCCGAATGGAAATCAGAATGAGCGAGTAAGGATCGTGCTCCACCTACAAACTGGACTTTCTTTCCAATTTGAGCAAATAACTGAGAGGTGAACAGCGTAATCACACATAAAAGAGCTATACGTTTCATATTTTAGAAAAAGATTTTTAATTCAACTGTTGTTTCCATTCCTTTGTAAGTATCCAGGGAATAACTGAAATCCTGGTACCTCATCCACCGGTGGCGGACATATAATCCGGTGTTCCGTGCCAATTGGATGTCCAGGCCAAGGGAATAACTCATTCCCATCTGATTTTTGGGTGCGTCGGAAACAGTGTCCCGCTGTGTATTGATCCCCCCGAAAATGCGGTCGAAACCAAAATAATTACAGATGGTAATCCGGTCTGATAGCGCGTAGTAAAACTCTAACTGGTTGTTATAGCTTTGCAAATAGGATTTTTTTGAGAATTGCGGAATGGCAGAAGCATGGCGCTGAACAGAATGGAACCCACCCAGGTAAAAGACCATCAATTGACGGTTGAATAATTTGAAGTAAGTTTTGTAGCTGATTTCAATGGAGTTAAATCCTTTTGCGCTGATCGAATCGGTGATGTACATGGTTTCGTAAACACTGCGGTAAACCTTACTGATGTTTCCGTAAGGACCGACATTCGTGGGGAAGCCCCAGCGCCAAAAACGCGACAATGCAAGACTGTTGGCCGGGTGGCCGTAAGTGATTTTGTTGGAAACTCCGGTAATCTCGCCCGCAGCGCTGTAACCGATGGTTACTTTGTTCCGTCCGAACTTCAAATCTGTGTTCAGAATAAGCCCCTGGCGGTTATTGGTCATCTGACCGATGTTTGTCAATGAGCTTGAAAAAGGGAAGAGAAGGGGACTCTGCCCACCACCGGCAACGGCTGTTGCAGTTGGGTTTTGATATTCGTAAATGGAAGTGTTCCAGAAAATACCGTTGTTGTTCAATACATTCGGGCTGATGCGGAAATACCTCACTTCAATCGGGAAATGCGTTAATTGCTCGCTGAATTTCAGCCTTACATCCAAAGCTTCGCCCCATTTTCCGGTTGCATCCGGTGAAAAATAATTCCCGGCACCAACCTCGCCGTTAAGCGTTAATTTGTCTTTGTACAGGTCCACATCAAATTCACTGGTGTACAAATTAAAACCAACCGTGTTTCTGTTCAGACTGTCGGAATAGGTTTTGCTGTACAAGCCATTCAGGCTCACGTAGTAGTTCCCGAAGTTCTTTTGAACTCTTCCTCCTGTCAGGGTATTCGGAATAAGGGGTGTTCCTCCGTTCAGCTGCGATTTTCCGTGCATGGCAATAAAGGAAAAGTTCTGAGGTAAATCCACACCGTCTACAATGACACCCTGGAAAGCCTGTTGTCCCCAGCGTACATCTTGTGTCAATGCACCGTTTTTGTAGAACGTTTCGTAGCGCTCAAAGGATTTCTTGGTGTTCGGGTCCCACGGATTCCGTTCAAAAATACTGTACCGGTTATATCCGGTGTTGGAAGCGAAGGTCAGCGGACTTAATCTTACCCAGTGAATACCTCCGGTTTTTACACCGAATGTTCCGTACTCGGTTGAGTGTGATCCGTATAGGTTCATCCCCAGCAAAAGTCCTTTTACATAGTCTTTTTCGCTTCCGGTCAGGGGAGTCCATAAGTACAAGTCGGTAGAAATGGACGTGTTTTTGGTCGGAGTAACACTAAGTGTTAAGCTTAATTGGGGCAAGTTACTGTCATCACCGATAAACAGGCGGTTGTTTACTTTCCCCATTTCCGGATATTGTTTCGCCATGGTTGAATAACAAGCCAAAAAGCGGTAATACCCCGAAACAGAAATGTTCGATAATCCCTTGAGGAATTTCTTGGGGTCTGATCCTCCGTTGTCCGGTTTAAACATACTTGAATCTGGTCTGGATTGACCAAAAGCAGTTGCTGCAACCAAATGGAAGATACTCCAGATAAGTAGTATTCTAGTATTCAATCGGTTCAAGTTTTTGTTTTTTTAATTGCATTTTGCTAATCTGTCCGGTGGTGGCTTCCACGTAAAAAGGAATATTCATGTAAGCCACTTTCTGACCATCGTCAATGAATACGAAAAGCCGGTACCGTCCTTCAGTCATGGGTGTCCGAAGCACAATTTTATTGGTTTTCCGGCCTTTGATCCGCCCGGAAATGATCGGTGGTTTGCCTTCGGTGTCTCCACCTGTTTTGAGGTCGGTACTTTCCGGGTACAATTCCCAGTTATAATTCAGGACATCTTTGTTTTTATCGGAGGCAAAAAGTTCAACGCTTTGTTTGCTTCCGGGTTCCAGTACCAGGTCGAGAAGCTGGCTTTTTCCGGAGAAAAGAATACTGTCGATAGTCGGAGCGCGGTTTTCGGGGTAACTGCCTGTGAAGGAGTGCTGCAACTCATCGACTGCTTCCGTCGGTTTTCCGTCTTCGGTAAATAAACCATACCAGGTGCTGGTATATTCCTGTTTCTGTCCCCAAAGGAAAGCAAAGGAACCGATACACTGCTGAGGATATGCTGCAATATACTTTTCATAGCGTTCGCGGTAAGTGGTTGCCTTTTCGGTGCTGGTCTGTTCAACGGAAGTTCCCCACATCGTTTTCAGGATTTCCCAGTGTCCTGTCGGGCCCCATTCCGTAATCATGTAAGGTCCTTTGTAATTTCCTTTTTCCAGGACTTTGTGAACATTTCCGATATCGCCGTATGTATTGATGCCGTAAATGTCAACTTCCGTCAGTTCGTTCATCACAAACGACAGTTTTTCATCGTTTGTACCCGCAGTTACAGTTGCTACCGGGTGATTTGGATCTTCCTGATGGATCATCCGGGCAATGTCATTGACAGCTCCCCATACTTTCGGATTGGTGTAGTTCAGTTCGTATTCGTTACCGACGCACCAAATAAGCAGAGCCGGATGATCTTTGAACTTTTTAATAGATCTGCGAAAAGTTTCCAGTTGGGATTTTACACGGGCCTCATTGTCGTAGTCGAATCCGTGGCGCTCGTGCTGAACCCAAAGTCCCATCATGACTTTCAGGCCGTTTTTCTGAGCTGCGTCCAGGATCTCCTGGGCATTATCAACGCTCCACGTTCGGATGGTATTTCCCCCGATTTGTTTCAGTTCTTCCAATTGGGAAGATCCGCCGGCTCCTTTTATATAATAAGGACTTCCGTCGACCAGTAATTTCCAGGCGCCCTGGTTTTCTGACAGGGTGACCTTTGACGGTTGCGCACCAGCACTAAAGGCTAGTATCATGAAGGGCGTACTAAGTAGTTTAACGTTAAAACGTAAGTGTATTAGTAACAATAGGATTAATAGCATATAAAGATATTGTAACTATTACAATAATAGAGTTTTTTTAACTAGAAAAACAACCAGCACTAAAAATTAACAAGCCTGTTCGCTGGAATTTTGCTGAAACACTAGAAATGACGGCGTTTTTCAATTTGATTTTTTTTTAACATTTTTTTCAGATCGATTGTTAATAATGCTAAAAATCAGGATTTCTCTTCCTGTTTTTTGAATTTACTTTTGGTATTTATTACAAAAACTAAAATTAAAATACTATCTTCACTTTTTAAGAAGAGTGAAACTGTTTTTTCGAACGAACAAATAAAGTATAATACATGAAAATGAAAGAATTAATCGATGGATTTTCATCTCAGTTAGAAGAGTCCATTCACATTTCCAATAAGTACGAACTAAAGGCCGACCGGGAAATTACCAGCTGCGTAATCTGCGGTTTAGGCGGGTCCGGGATTGGCGGTGAGATTGTCAAACAATGGGTCCGCAGTTCTGTTTCTGTTCCTGTGGAGGTTTGTCACGGATATATACTTCCGGGATATGTTGGTAAGAACACGCTGGTTATTGCTTGCTCCTATTCCGGAAACACCGAAGAAACATTGACAACCGTGCAGGAAGCCTTGAGCCGGGAAGCATTTATTCTGGCGATATCCGGAGGAGGTGAATTGGAACAAATGGCGCAGTCAAAAGGATTCCAATGGATCAAAGTTCCCGGTGGACTTCCTCCGAGAGCGGCATTGGCTTACCCGTTGGTACAATTGGTAGAGATTTTCGAGCAATTGAAATTAACCACGACCTCCATTAAAAAGAGTATCCTGAATAGCATTCAGCTGATCCGCTCCCAGGAAACAGGGATAACGCGGCTGGCAAAAACCATTTTGGAGCAGGCTTCCGGGAAGCAGATTTTGTTTTACAGTGAAGACCAGTTCGCACCGGTTTTACTGCGTGCCTGCCAGCAAATCAATGAAAACGGGAAGGAATTGGCAAATTACAATGTCATTCCTGAAATGAACCACAATGAAATCGTAGGTTGGGCAAATTCGAAAGCCAATCTGTTCGTAATTGTGGTGCGCAGTTCTCTGGAATACATCCGCAACAAACAGCGTTTGGATATTACTTCAGCGCTTGTCCGGGAAAAAGCTCAAAGCATTGAAGTGTTTGCTGAAGGAACCGACCTGGTAGAGCAAAGCTTGTTCCTGGTTCATTTGTTTGATTGGTTGTCTTACTTTCTGGCAGAAGAAAAAGGCATAGACGTAATTGAAGTGAAAGTAATCGATTATTTGAAAGATTCATTGGCAAAATCAATTCAGTAAGATGGAAATAGCAATTATCGCTCATGATGGAAAAAAAGCCGAAATGGTGCAATTCCTGAATGAACAAAGAGATATTCTTCATAAAAATGAAATCACACTCGTGTCAACAGGAACAACCGGTTCGAAAGTTGAAAAGGCCGGATTCCAAGTCACCAAGTACCTTTCCGGTCCAAAAGGAGGAGATGCACAAATTGCTGCCCGTGTGGCAGAAAGAAAGTGTCAGATGGTGATTTTTTTCCGCGACCCGCTTGAAAAGCACCCGCACGAACCCGATATTTTTATGCTGATGCGTTTGTGTGATGTCCACGATATACCTTTGGCAACCAATCCGGCAACGGCTACGCTGCTATTCCAGGATTGTTGAATAATTTCAATGACGAAACCGACTAGTCCAGATCAATCGGCTTAAAATTAAACGATAGGATGTTCTGCATCAGCAGAATGTCCTGCTTGCCGGTTTTAGGAACTCTTACGGTTTTGTACTTTTACTTTTTAGCTTCGAACATATTTTTCCTTATTTTCAGCCTGTAAAATGCTATTCACACAGTCATGGAATCAGGTAAAATCATTGAGTTTCTAAATCACATAGGAATTCCGGTTATTGAAACGACGTTGCCGGATAATTGCTTTCTGCCGGGTTTGATGATCCGTGGAAATTCTATTCTGATGGATCCTGAACAATTGAAATTTCCGGGAGATTTGCTTCATGAAGCGGGACACATTGCAGTTACGGAAGCACATTTGCGCCCGTTGATCGGAACGGCAGAAATGGATCCTGCCTGGCCCGTCGATGGAGATGAACTGGCTGCAATCTTATGGTCTTTTGCTGCTTTGAAGCATTTGGAACTGGAACCGGAAGTGGTTTTTCATCCGGAAGGCTACAAAAAAGAATCAGGGTGGCTCATTCAGCAATTTGCAGCTGAAAATTATATCGGACTTCCTTTACTGGAATGGATGGGATTGTGTACCACCACGGAGAAAAATGGAATCAAACCTTTTCCGGACTTAATAAAATGGCTGAGATGATTAAAAAAGAAATCACGAAATACTTAAAGTTCCCCTTGCAATTCGACGAGCAGCGTTTGGTGGAAGACCTTTCGCAAGCAATGGAATCGCAATGGATCCCGCATTTCAATACGGGCGGATATACCGGGAACTGGAACGCCGTTTCACTGTATGCGAAAAACGGGAACGAACAAAACATTTTTGCGCTCTCACCGGATCATTCGGAACTTTCCGAAACTCCCATGATGAAGCAATGCGGCTATTTTAAGGAAATCCTGGATACCTTTCAATTCCCGGTACTTTCCGTGCGTTTACTCAGACTGGAAGCAGGTGCGGAAATAAAACCGCACACCGATCACGAACTGGGATACGAAGACGGACAATTCCGCCTGCATATTCCGATTGTCACCAACCCCGACGTTGAATTTATTCTGGATGGCGAACGTTTGACGATGCTTCCCGGTGAATGCTGGTATACGAATGTGAATCTGGTACATTCGGTGGCAAACCGCGGAACAGTCGACCGGGTGCATTTGGTCATCGACGGGGAACGGAATGCCTGGACAGACGAACTTTTTTTCGCTTTGGCTCCCGAATCCAGTTTTGAAGCTAACGGGGAAGAAGAACTTTCGGATGAAACAATTATTCGCATGCTGGAAGAACTGAAAAATAACCCGCAAATGGCTGGCCATCCGATCATTGAAGAGCTTGAAAGGAAGCTAAAAAGATGGAGTTAAATCCCAAAAATCATTAAAAAAAAGATTCGCTTTTGTAACTGAAGTATGTTTGCTGACTTTATTCGGAATAAACGGCAGCATGGCAGAAAACACAATTGAAACAAAACGAAAAAAAGACTCCGAACCCGAAAGAGATCAGATGTCTGAAGTGCTGTGGTGGTTTTCCACGGCAATCAAAGAATTGATCCAGGATTGCACGGTAGACAGAAACCGCTACAAAATCCTGGGATCTGCGATGCTTTTCACCTGGTTGTACGCTACTCTGGCCTGGGGATATTTCTGGAGCACAAATTCGGATTCTCCGTTCCTGTTCATTTCACTGGGGATTTTTATGGGAGGTTTTGTACTTTCTATCGACCGCGTGCTGGTTTCCTCCATCAATAAGAAACGAACCAATATTGTAGCAATCGGATTGCGGGTGATTATGGCATTGTGTATCGGTGCTTTCCTCGCACAGCCAATCATTCTGTTTATTTTCAGTTCCGATGTAGACCGCGAAATTCCTATTTTACTGGATAAAAAACTGGCAGAGAAAAAAATCGAAGTAGAGCAGGTTTACCAATCGCGCAAAGACGAATTATTGGCCAATAAAAAGAAACTGGACGATGAGTTGAAGCAAAAAAGCGATTTGGCGGTCGAAAAGCAAAATGATTATCTGAAAGAAATTGACGGAACGGGTGGATCCGGAAAATTTGGTATTGCTGGAATTGCAAAAGCCAAGCAAAATGGTTACTTAATCGCGAAAAACGACCTGGATCAGCTGCAAAAGAATTCAAAAACGGAATTGGAAAAAATCACGACGGAATTGGATGAGATCAACACCAAGGTGACCAAAAGTGTTGCCGATTTCGAAAAAACACTCGATGGAAAAGGTTTCCTGATTAAGAAAGAAGCACTTCAATCCCTGTTTGACAAAGACAAAACACACGGACTTCAAAACCAGTATTATTTGTTGATGGTGATTTTAACCTTGTTCGAACTAATCCCGATCATCAGTAAGCTGTTTATGCCTGCGGGCGCTTATGATACCAAAGTGGCTTTACGGGATGATTTTGAAACGAATGTTTCGACGCTTGAATCTGAAAAGGAGTTCAGAGAGAAGGAACGCGAGTTGATCTGATTATCAACGGAGGAATGATCAATTATCAAGAGTTTTTAAATGGAAGAACGAAAAAACTCTTGATAATTATGATAGTGATAATTGATCATTTTTTGCAATGAACTATCTTTAGGTTCAAAATAGTCAAAAAATCAGATCATGAAACAACTCATTCTTTTAGCAGTGCTTTCTATCACGGGATCCGCTTTCTCACAAGTATTGGATTCTGTCAATTACTCCATCAACGGACAACAATTCACGGCATTTTACGCGAAACCTTTAAAAGTCAGCAAGAAAACAAAAACTGTTCTGATCGTTCATGAATGGTGGGGATTGAACGAATACCCGAAAGAAAGAGCGCTTCAGATTGCCAAAGAAGGAAATATCGGTTTCTGTATCGATATGTATGGAACCGGAAAAGTGGCGAAAAATCCGCAGGATGCACAAGCTTTGGCCATGCCATTTTACCGCGACCCGGAATTTTCCTACGGAAGATTTATGGCAGGCTACAATGAAGCACTGAAGATCCAGGGAGTGGATGCTTCGAAAATCATTGCAATCGGTTATTGCTTTGGTGGTTCGGTAGTTTTGAATGCCGCTAAAAAAGGAGCGCCGGTAGATGCAGTGGTTAGCTTTCACGGAAACCTGGATGGAATTCCTTTAGACAAAAGCAAATTGAAAGCAGCCGTTTTAGTGTGTAACGGTGCTGCCGATTCATTTGTTTCCGATGAAAGCATCAAAGAATTTAAAAAACAAATGACCGAAGCAGGTGCTGACATGACTTTTATCAATTACCCGGACGCCACGCACGCGTTCACTAATCCGCATTCAACGGAAGTCGGGAAGAAATTTTCCATGCCGATTTCCTATAACGAAGCAGCGGATAAGCAAAGCTGGATCGACTTTAATAAGTTTATGAAGGCGAAGGTGAAATAAAACCGAAAGAATATAGAGCCAGTAGCCGGGATTGATGAAGTCCCGGCTCTTTTTTTGATATTTTTCGGGTTCATAGAAAACCTGAAATCCCTGCAATACGTATCTGAATCATGAAATGGACCGGAAATACCGTTGGATTCGTGATGGCTTTATCATTGGCCGCATGTTCAACTTCCCAAAAAGGCATGTCATACCTGGCATTGGGAGATTCTTATACGATCGGGGAAAGTGTTCCCACATCCGAAAATTTCCCGTATCAACTGGCCGATTCGATCCGTAAAAAAGGAAAAGAAATCGAAAGCCCTGTGATTATTGCGCGAACCGGCTGGCGTACCGATCAGTTGATGACTGCCATTGAATCCGCTCAACTGAAAAAAGAATACGACCTGGTCACCTTACTGATCGGAGTGAACAATGAATTCCAGGGAAGGTCCTTGCAGGAATACGAACGCGATTTCAAACTTTTATGTAAGAAGTCTATAGAACTTGCCGGAAATAAAAAGAAACGGGTAGTGGTGGTTTCCATCCCGGATTACGGATACACTCCTTATGGAAAACCGGATCAGGAACGTATTTCGGGGCGCATCAACCAGTTTAATGCTTCCAATAAGCGCATTGCGGATTCGTTGCAGCTGAAGTATGTAAACATCACCGAAATTTCAAGAAAAGGAATCGCCCAACCGGATTTGGTAGCTGAAGACGGTTTGCATCCCAGTGCGAAAATGTACGGGCTCTGGGTGAAAGAGATTTTAAAGTAGGCGAAAAATTTTTCGTCCCTCCCAGGTTTTGTCTAAAGTCTTATCTTTGTTTCTCTAAAAAATCAAAGAAATGTCACAAATTCCTGCAAATAATCCTGCTTTGAAATCATGGATAGAAGTTCCTTCAAATTCAGATTTTCCCATTCAGAATATTCCTTTTGGAGTCGTTAGAAGCGAAAATTTAAAACCGCATGTAGCTTCCCGTATCGGAGATAAAGTGATCGATTTGAAAACATTGCATGTATTGGGTTATTTGGAGAATTTGCCTTTCGAGTTGAGTGATTTCGATACGGATTCATTGAACCCGATGATGAAAAAAGGAAAAAAGGCAGTGCGTGATTTGAGAAACCGCTTGTCCAAATTGTTTGACGTGAACCAGCCGGATTTGCAGCAAAACGAACAGCATGTTGCACAGGTATTGCTTCCGGTTGAAAGCGTGAAGATGTGTATGCCGGTACAAATCGGAGATTACACGGATTTTTATTCCAGCCGTGAGCACGCTACGAACGTAGGAATGATGTTCCGCGACCCTGCAAATGCCTTATTGCCGAACTGGTTGTGGTTGCCTGTGGGATATCACGGAAGATCGAGCTCCATCATTATTTCGGGAGAACCGGTTGTGCGCCCGAAAGGACAGATCAAACCGAATCCGGAAGAACCACCGATTTTTGCTCCTTGCAGAAACCTGGATTTCGAATTGGAAACGGCATTCATTACATTTGACGGAAAGCCGCTTGGAGAATCCATTTCTACCGAAGAAGCGGAAGATTTCATTTTCGGGATGGTGTTGTTTAACGACTGGTCGGCACGCGATATTCAAACCTGGGAATACGTTCCGCTAGGGCCATTCCTGGCGAAAAACTTTGCATCTTCGATCTCTCCGTGGATTGTGACCCTGGATGCACTTCAGCCGTTTAAAGTGGACGGGCCGAAACAAGATCCGGAAGTGCTTTCCTACTTAAAATACGAAGGACAATTATCCTACGATATTCAACTGGAAGTGTACATTGAGCCCGAAAACGGCGAGGAAACCAAAATCTGTACTTCCAACTTCAAATACATGTACTGGAACATGGCGCAGCAATTGGCACATCATACGGTAAACGGGTGTAATATCCGCTGCGGGGATATGCTGGGTTCGGGAACAATTTCCGGTCCGACACCTGATTCTTACGGATCAATGCTTGAATTGGCGTGGAAAGGAACAAAACCATTGAAAATGAACGACGGAACAGAGCGTAAATTCATCCAGGACGGTGACAATGTCATTATGCGCGGATTCTCTTCCAAAGACGGTGTTCGCATCGGTTTCGGAGAAGTTTCCGGGAAGATTTTACCTGCTAAGAATTAATTTCACCAGGATATAAGGAAACGTCAGCCGGTTGGTTGGCGTTTTTTTATGCCTGAAAATCCACCGAAAGGTTGATTTTTTTGTTTGACCGGGAATGTACTTTTGTGGCAAAAATTAATCCACAGTTCCATGAAAATGTACACCAAAGTTCTCTCCCTGCTTATTGTTTTATTGATCGGTTTCAGTTCTTGTTCCAAAGAGAAACGCATTGAAAAGCAATTGATCAAAAAAGACGGCAAATGGAAAATCACTTCCATCGATTACAAGTATTACCAAAACAATGAGTTGGGATTTTCTGAAAATTATCCGAATGCCGGAACTATTGAGTTCGACAAAAAAGGAACGTGCGTCCTGACGATTACTTTAAGCGGGTCGCCTGAAGCAAGTGCGGGGACCTGGACTAATTCGGAAGATAACATTACCATTACTGCGAATGGCGAAACGACCGTGATGAAAATTATGAGCGGTCCGAAAAAGGGAAAAATGACCCTGGAGGAAACAGATTACTATAACGACACCGCAGAGAAAGAAACGTATACTTACTACCTCGAAAGAGCGGATTAACCATAGTCCCAGTTCTAATAAATGAAATCCCGGTCCCTCATGTAAGGAATCGGGATTTTTTAGTTACTAAAAAATGCTTAGAACTAATCATTTTTCGATATGCTTTTCCAGGTAACTTTGCCGGAAATTTTTAAATCGATTTATGAGAAATGTAACCGGAATCCTGTTTTTAGCCTTTGTTTTTGCGATGGGACTTGCAAGCTGCTCCAAAGAGAAACGCATTGAAAAGAACCTGGCTAGAAAAGATGGCAAGTGGGATGTGGAAAGCTACGAATACAAGTATTATTACAATGGAACCTATTATCCCTATGATTCATTTACTTACACCAATGCTGGTAGTTTTGTGTTTGAGAAAAACGGAACATATACCTGGACGTTCATTGCAGATGGTGAGAGTGATATTTCCACCGGAACATGGTCCAATTCCGGAGATGAATTAACCCTGGTACAAAATTCCTCGACAGTGAAGTTTAAGATTCTGGAAGAATCTAAAAAGAAAATCAAAATCGAATATACGGAGACAGACGGGGTCGAAAAAGAAACATACACCATGACCTTGACAAGAGACTGATACGTCTTATCAATGATCCAAAAAAGCTGTTCTGAAAGGGACGGCTTTTTTTACGGACTTTTCCTATATTAGTTGGAATCAAAACCAATCCGATATGAAACAGCATTTGAATACGGTCATTATTGCGCTGGCAGTGATTATTGCGGGATTTCTGTTGGCAAACGGGTATAAGAACCGTTCCAAAACAGCCGATGCAATAAGCGTTACAGGTTCCGGGGAAGAGAATTTCACCAGCGATCTGATTGTTTGGAGAGGAAGTTTTTCCAAAAAGAATTACGACCTGAAAACAGCTTACAGTGAATTGAACAGAGACCAGCAGGCCATTCGCAAATACTTGTCTTCGAAGGGTATTAAATCCGATGAACTGATTTTCGAAGCGGTCGATATTCAAAAGGATTTCTTTTATGAATACGATAATAACGGACAGTTGCGAAACACCGTTTTTAACGGATACCAATTGACTCAGAATCTGAAAGTACAGTCGAAAAATGTGGATATGGTTGAGAACGTTTCCCGTGAAGTGACCGAATTAATCGATGCCGGAGTAGAGTTGAATTCCTTTCCGCCGGAATATTACTACACGAAATTGGCGCAGCTGAAAGTGAAAATGATCGAAGCAGCAACAAAAGACGCAAAGAACCGGGCAGAAAAGATTGCGTTGAATGCGGGAGGAAGCCTTGGGGAACTGAAAACCGCCGATATGGGGGTGTTCCAGATCACTGGAGAAAACTCTTCTGAGCAATTTTCCTGGGGAGGAAATTTCAACACGAGTTCCAAGAAGAAAACAGCAAATATTACGATCCGTTTGAAATACGAAGTAAACTAGGTTTAAAGAGTTCAAAAGGTTTCAGCCGTGGCTGATTCAAAGGGTTTCAAATCTGGAAACTCTTAAATTTGGTTCCATTGAACCTTGACCTTTTTAACTTTTGAATCTTTCCTTGAATTAACGTTCTACTGTTAACACTTCCTAAAACCAATGAAAAAGACGGGATATTTTCGGCTATTTTTGTATTTTAAAATGATTGATTCCGCTTGGGTATGGAAGCTCAGATAGATTTAGAAAAAGAACGACTGGAAATATTAAGCGCCTTTAAAGGACTTTTAAGGGCGACAAAGAACAGGACCCGCCAGGATACTGCTTACATTCGAAAAGCTTTTGACGTTGCAGTAGAGGCGCATAAGGATATGCGCAGGAAATCCGGTGAGCCTTATATTTACCACCCGATTGCCGTGGCGCGTATTTGTGCCGAAGAAATGGGATTGGGAGCCACTTCTATCGCTTGTGCGCTTTTGCACGATACGGTGGAAGATACGCACATCACTTTGCAGGATGTGGAAGATCTGTTCGGAGAAAAGGCTCGCAGAATTATCGACGGTTTAACCAAAATTCCGGATGTTTTCGACCAGAATACATCGATCCAGGCTGAGAATTTCCGGAAGATGATCCTGACGATCTCGGATGATTTGCGTGTGGTTTTGATCAAGCTGGCTGACCGTTTGCACAACATGCGTACGCTGGAAAGTATGGCTCCGGATAAGCAGATCAAAATTGCTTCCGAAACCAAATTCTTGTATGCTCCTTTGGCACACCGCCTGGGCCTTTATTCCATCAAAACGGAATTGGAAGACCTGGCAATGAAATATACGGAAACGGAAGTTTACAGGGATATTCAGCTGAAACTGAAATCTACGGAAGATGTCCGTAACCGTTTCATTCGCCGTTTTGTAAACCCGATCCGTGAAGCCCTGAATAAAGAAGGCTACCATTTCGACATCAAAGCACGTACAAAATCCATTTCCTCCATTTGGAGAAAGATGCAAAGCAAAGACCTGCCTTTCGAGGAGGTGTTTGACTTGTTCGCGATCCGTATCATTTTGGATACGCCGGTCGAAATGGAAAAAGCAGATTGCTGGCGTGTTTACTCCATAGTAACCGATTTTTACCAGCCAAGTCCGGACCGTTTGAGAGACTGGATTTCCACTCCGCGTGCCAATGGTTACGAATCCCTGCATACAACGGTGATGTCTCCGCAGGGGAAATGGGTGGAAGTGCAGATCCGCACCAAGCGCATGGATGAAATCGCTGAAAAAGGATTGGCTGCACATTATCGCTATAAGGAAAATCAGAAAGACGACAGTAAATTTGATCGCTGGATTTCAGAAATCCGCGACTTGCTTGAAAATCCGGATGTGAATGCAATGGATTTCGTGGAGGAATTCAAGATGAACCTGTTCCACGAAGAAATCTATGTGTTCACCCCGAAAGGAGATTTGCGTGTGCTTCCGGTTGGAGCTACGATCCTGGATTTTGCCTACGACATTCACAGCGATATCGGGAATAAATGTATCGGCGCTAAAGTAAATAACCGCCTGGTTCCGTTGAGCTACCAGCTGCAGAATGGCGACCAGTTGGAGATTATCACTTCTGCCAAGCAAAAACCATCCGAAGATTGGCTGCGTTTGGCCGGAACAGCACGAGCACGTCAGAAGATCAAGTCAGCACTGAACGAAGAGCGAAAGGAAATTGCAGCCGACGGACGTGAAATCCTCGAGCGGAAATTCAAACAACTGCACATCCGGTTCAAGTCGGAAAATATCACGGTATTGGAACGCTTCTATGGATTTTCTTCTGCAACGGATCTCTATATCCGTATTGCTAAAGGGAAAGTGGATCTTACCAAATTGCGAGAACTTGAAAATGTGAACGGTTTGCTTCAGCCGGAGAAAAAAGCGGCTACCAACAAAGACAAGCACGAACTGGATGTTTACCCGAAAATCAATAAGAAAGACGATACCATTATCATCGGGGAAGATTTCAAGAACATCCAATACCAGATGGCACGTTGCTGTAACCCGATTCCGGGAGATCCTATTTTTGGGTTCATCACCATTTCGGAAGGAATCAAGATCCATCGTAACAATTGCCCGAATGCCGAGCATTTGCAATCCAAAATGGCTTACCGTTGTATCAAAGCGCGCTGGAGAAGCCAGGATCTGGTGGCTCGCGTAGCCGCTATCCGTTTGATCGGTATTGATGATGTGGGAATCGTAAACAAGATCACAGAAGTCATTTCGAAAGAATTGAACGTGAATATGAAATCCATTTCGTTTGAAGCGAATGACGGTTTGTTTGAAGGGAAGATTCATGTGTTGGTTTACGATACGGAACATTTGGATACACTGATGCGTAAGTTCGAACAGGTAGAAGGTGTGAAGCGGGTAGAGCGCTACGATACGAAGGAAGATTAGCTTGTCGATGAGAGTTTCGGCATAAGATCCTCCTTCCTAAAAAATACGCATAGACATGTGTCTATTTGAGTAGTGGTGGTGCAGGTTGTGTGAGTTTTTTCGGGGTGGCCGGCGGTGATTTTCGCCGATCCTGTTAAAAAGCACTCTGTTTCGTTGAAAACTTCTTTGCAGGGGCATTTTTGATCGTGCTTGAATAGAAAAAAATAACTACTTTTGCCCTTTCAACTTTGTCAGATGCAACAACAAGATCTGCAGTTAACGGTAAGGAATATTTTTTCAGCATATCTGGAGCAGAACGGGCACCGGAAAACTCCCGAGCGCTTTGCTATTCTGGCTGAAATCTATAACTACATGGGGCACTTTGATATCGAGTCTTTGTATATCAAAATGAAGAACCAGAATTACCGGGTTTCCAGGGCAACTTTATACAATACCATCGAACTATTGCTGGCTTGTAACCTGGTCAGAAAGCATCAGTTCGGTAAGAACCTGGCACAATTTGAAAAATCTCACGGATCCAAACAGCACGATCACGTTATTTTGACCGATACCGGCGAAGTGATTGAGTTTTGTGATCCCCGCATTCAAAGTATCAAAGCAACGATCGAAGAAATTTTCGGAGTTAAAATTCAACACCATTCGCTTTATTTCTACGGAGTTAGAAACGAAGAGAATGAACAAAATCAATAATGAGCGCTCAGTTTGAAATAACGAAGTCATCGAATTTTGTATTGGCCAAAATTTCAGGAAGAATTATTTCCGACGAAGGCCTGGCAGACGCACTTGACACGATCGAAAAGTCATTGGCTACCGATTTGAAAGCTGTATTATGTGATTGCTCCAAACTGGAATACTGCAACAGTACCGGGTTGAATTTCTTTGTACGCATTTTAACAAGATCACGAAAAGCCGGATTGGATTGTGTGCTGGTAAACCTGCAGCCATCCGTCAAAAAGTTGTTCGAAATATCCAAGTTAGACGAAATTTTTAGCTGTTTCAATTCCACAGATGAGGTTGAGGCAAAATTTAATAAAGTGAAATGAAAGTAGATGTTCTTTTAGGATTACAATGGGGAGATGAAGGAAAAGGAAAGATTGTAGATGTCCTTACTCCGCAATATGACATTATTGCCCGTTTTCAGGGTGGACCGAATGCCGGCCATACACTGGAATTCGAAGGTGTAAAACATGTACTTCATACGATTCCATCCGGAATTTTTCATGGAAATGTGATTAATTTGATCGGAAACGGAGTGGTGATCGACCCGGTAGTTTTTCAAAAAGAATTGGAAAAGCTGGCACCGTTTAACATTGACATCAAGCAACGCCTGGTTGTTTCCAGAAAAGCACACCTGATCCTGCCAACGCATAAATTATTGGATGCGGCGTCTGAAGCTTCCAAAGGAAAGAATAAGATCGGAAGTACGCTGAAAGGAATCGGCCCGACATACATGGACAAAACCGGAAGAAACGGGTTGCGTGTAGGAGATATTTTCCTGCCTTCTTTCAAAGAGAAATACAATGCTTTGGTGGAGAAGCATTTGAACATGTTGAAACATTACGAAGGATTTGAATACGATTTGGCGGAACTGGAAGGTCCGTGGATGGAAGGAATAGACATTTTGAAAGGATTGACAGCTGTTGATAGCGAACAATACCTGAATGATGCGATGAAAGCCGGGAAGAAGATTTTGGCTGAAGGAGCACAGGGAACCATGCTGGATATCGATTTCGGAACGTACCCGTTCGTGACTTCTTCCAATACGGTTACTGCAGGAACGTGCACCGGTTTGGGAATTGCTCCGTCAAAAATCGGGGATGTGATCGGGATTTTCAAAGCATATTGTACACGCGTTGGTTCAGGACCTTTCCCCACCGAGTTGGAAGACGAAGTGGGCGAGAAAATCCGCCAGGAAGGAAGAGAATTCGGTTCTACGACAGGAAGGCCACGCCGTTGCGGATGGATTGACCTTCCGGCAATGAAATACGCGATCATGATCAACGGTGTTACCGAATTGGCTATGATGAAAGCAGACGTATTGGATACATTTGATACGATCCGTGCATGCACCAAATACAAAGTAGATGGAGTAGAGCAAGATTACATGCCTTACGATATCGACGGAGTAACGATTGAACCTGTTTACGAAGACGTTCCGGGATGGAACAAAGACCTGACAGGTTTGTCTTCTTTTGCAGATGCACCGGAAGCGTTGAAAAATTATGTGAACTATTTGGAACAACATTTGCAAGTGCCCGTAACAACTGTATCGGTTGGTCCGGACCGTAAGCAAACATTGGCAACGAGATAATTGAAGTTATTCAACACATATCTTTATCGAATTGCGCTTTTTTTAAGCGCAATTTTTGTGTATGCGCAATTGTCATACGGCCAGAGCTCATGGCTGGAATTGTTACCGGGAGCAAAGAAACTTTCCTATGACGAAAAAACAGGAAAGCAACGTTTGACCGGTTTCCTGAATTTCAAGTACCAGGGAAATATCATGTTCTGCGATTCTGCGCATTACCGGGAACGGACAGATGAAGTCTGGGCTTACGGAAAAGTGCAGATCAACAAGGCAGATACGCTAAACCTGTTTTGCGATTCCATGTATTACAACGGGAGAACGCGCCTGGCAAAATTATGGGGGCATGTACGCATCCGCGACCGCGAATACAAACTGACCACCGATTCCCTGGAATACGATGCAAGGAGTTCAAAAGCTATTTACCGCAACAAAGGCCGCATTGAAAACATTACCACCAATGAAGTGCTCACCAGTCAGTACGGTTATTTCTATCCGAATACGGAAGAAAGTTTCTTCAAAGGAAACGTGGTTTATAAAAGTGATGAACTGAAGCTGACAACGGATACGATGCATTACAATTACCTCGTCCATAAAGTCTTTTTCTACGGCCCTACGGTCGGAACGACGAAAGACTCCAAATTCTATTGCGACAAGGGCTGGTATCATGTTCAAACAGAAGAAGGCTTGCTGACTAATAACGCGAAGATCGAACAAGCTCCGAGGGTTATCACCGGCGACAGTTTGTTTTACGCTCCGAAAAAGAAATATGCAGAAGGCCGGGGAAATGTGCAAATGCTCGATACTGCTCAGCAAGTGCAATTCAATGCGGGTTATTTTGTTTCAGACGGTAAGACCCTGACGGATGTACTGACCGATTATCCGCTGATCCGGATGATGAAGTCGAAAGATACGCTTTTCCTGAGGGCAGATACCTTGATCCATTTAAGGGATACACTGGAGAAATCGTTGAGAATACGCGGAGGAAAAGACGTGCGTATTTTCCAGAATAAGATCCAGGGAGTTGCAGATTCCCTCGATTACAGAAAGCAGGACAGTATTATGGATTTGTGGGGAAATGCCCATTTCTGGAGTTACAATTCGGAATTGATCGGTGATACGATCCGGGTATTTATTAAAAACGATACGCTGATCGATAAGGCGCATTTATTCCCGCATGCTTTTGCCGCCAACGAACTGGATTCCGGAAGGTATTACAATCAGCTGGCCGGGAAGGAAATCTGGTCTTATTTCAAAAACAATGAATTGGTGCGATCCGATGTGAAAGGCCAGGCGAAAACCATTTTCTACCCGGAAGAAGAGCAAAAGACCGATACGGCCGTTGTTATAAAGCGTATGGGATTAAACCGTATTTTTTCCACGGATCTGAAAGTCTACATGGATAGCGGCGAAGTCGTGGGAATTACCTATATCAATCAGCCCGACGGGAAATTCTATCCCATAGACAAAATCAATCCGGAAGAACAGTTCCTGAAGGAATTCAAGTGGAATCCGGTGCTTCGTCCCAAGACCTGGCAGGAATTATTGGAACCCCGAAAAATTCCGGCAGAAATGGTGGAAGAGAAGAAAGAACCGGGAGCACGGAATAAGTAATCTTAATCGATTTTAGTCAGTTTTCCGCTCGGGTCAACACGATAATTCACAAATCCGTTTTCAGTTTCCTCCACCACAATTTTTTCCTCGGGTTTTACTTCGAAAAAGCGGTATTCACTCAGGATTCGGCCATTTCCGTCCATTAGAGCAAAATTGTAATTGCTGTTTGCATTTTCCTCATCCGATTTCTTTTGAACCGCATATAACTGTTCCGTTCCTTCGGAATGGATGTGAATGACTTGCGTGAACTCGTTTCCACCTACCAGTTGACCGAGCGCATTCAATACGCCCATAAACTTTTCGCCCATTTCCGAATCAATTTCCGAGTCCATGGTAGTAATGATGGAATCGTATTGGGAAAGTTCATCCGGTTTTTGAGCGATCTTCAGTTGTGGAAGTGTAGTAACCAGTGTGTTGCGCAGGTTTTCACTCGTTTCAAAAACAAACTGCCCGTTTCCGACTGCATGAATGCTTTTAAAAATAAAAGGAAACAAAATTTCTCCTGCCGGATTCACAACGCTGGTTTGGTTGTAAAAGAATACCTGCGCATAACCGTAGGTAAAATCATCTGCAGAAGTAAATCGCTCTTTGATCTCAAAATCTCCGCGGCGGTTAATAAAACCGATCAGTTTGGATTTGCTTGCAGCAGCCAATCCTTCCGAGAACGGGCTTGCATAAGCAAATTTATGATCGATCACCGTATTATTCTTTTTATTGATGAAACCGTATTTTTCGCGCACTTTGGTCAGAAACAATCCTTCGCTGGGCGCGGCCATTTCATCGTATTCAAAAGGAATAATAATGCGCCCGATCGTATCGATCAAACCGAATTTTTTGTCCGAATTCTGAGAGGCAATAATAAATCCGTCTTCCAGGGCTAATAAGCTGTTGTATTGGCAGGGAAGGATTTGCTTGAATTGTTTGTTGTAATATCCTAAAGAATAGGAACGTTCGTACCCGTTGGATTTGTTGACCTTAAAAACAAACAATCCCAGGTGATTCTCGATAATCTTATTGTAAACAAAAGGAACCACTTCTTTTCCGTCTTTGGATTTGATCCCGACTTGTCCGGCTGCGTTTTTTGCAATGAAGTTTGTTCCGCCGAAGACGGTTTTGTTCTCTGTTTCATCGTCAAACTGAGCGACAGAAAACAAAGAAAACAGTAAGAAATATGTTATCAGAAACCCCTTCATTAATGTTCAATTTCTCCTCTTTCCGAAAGAATAACAGCTATTCCGCGGGTTGATTTAAACTTCGAGAAAACAATCACCATGATAACGGTAATAGGAACACTGAGGAACATTCCCGGCAATCCCCAAATGAATCCCCAGAAACCTAATGCGAGTATAACAACCAACGGGCTTACGTTCATCGTATTTCCCATGATTTTGGGTTCGATGATATTTCCGGCAATAAACTGTACGGACCCGACACTGAATAAGATGATCAGTGACTCACTGTATCCGGCAAACTGAATAATTGCAAAGATAGCGGGAATGAAAGAACTGATCAAAACCCCGAAGAACGGAATAAAGCTGAACATGAAAACCAGTAATGCCCAAAAGAACGGAGCATTTAATCCTGCCAGTGTAAAAATGGAATAGGAAATGGTAGAAGCAACCAGTGCGATCAATGATTTGATGCCCAGGTAATTCGTGATTGCTTTTTCAATTCTGCGAATGACCTGCATGCGCTCGTCGTAGGTGACACGATCAGGGAACAAAGCTCTTATTTTGAACTTGAAAGAAGATTCTTCCATGATGATGAAAAGCATGTAAATCAGGACAATGATCACATTGGAAATAATGGTCTGCAGCGAAGCAATTACGGAAGTCATGTATTTGCTGATCAGATCATTGGAGTTGAAACTTTTGGCAATGTCTTCCACTTTGTAGGAAGAAAAACTGTCGAAGTCGTTGAGGATTTTCGTGAGGTTTTTTCCGTAAGCATCCGAGTATTTGATGAGTTCCTGGATATTGCGCTCGAAAATCATCCCGATGACCCAAACCGTTGAAAAAAGAATGGCAGTGCTTAAAAGGGTTTTCAGCCATTTGGGGAACCATTTATCCCTTAGCCCGACCTTGTAAAAAAGCGAGCGCACCTTCCGCATCATTAGCCAAAGAATAATCCCGAAAATTAGCGGGATAATCAGGCTTCGGCCTAAATAAAGAATCACAACCAGGATCGAAGCGATGATTAACGAATGACTCGTTGTATGTACTTTCGCTATTTTCTGTGAAGTGTTTTCCATATTTCTTTCGAAATTAAGAAAAAGCTCGGTGGAAATTCGATTTTATGGAATTATAACACGAAAAACGCCATTTATCATCCGGCCGGAGATAAATGGCGTTGAAATTAGTTGAGACGTATTATTTCAGAAGTTCGATCACACCTGCGGCACCTTGTCCGGTTCCGACACACATGGTTACAACGCCGTATTTTTCGTTTCTGCGGCGCAATTCGTTGATCAGTTGAACGGTCAGTTTTGCTCCGGTACATCCAAGCGGGTGGCCCAAAGCAATTGCTCCGCCGTTAACATTCACGATATCCGGGTTCAAACCAACTTCACGAATAACTGCCAATGATTGAGATGCGAATGCTTCGTTCAACTCGAATAAGTTGATGTCGTTCAAGCCCAGGCCAGCCTGCTTCAGTGCTTTTGGAATGGCATCAATCGGTGCTACACCCATGATTCGCGGTTCAATTCCTACAACTGCGTAGCTATGCAAACGTGCTATCGGCTCAATGTTCAGTTCCTTCATCATTTTTTCAGACATCACCATCACGAAAGCGGCTCCGTCGGAAGTTTGTGAGGAGTTTCCTGCAGTTACACTTCCCATGGCATCGAATACCGGCTTTAATTTTGCCAATCCTTCAATAGTTGAAGCACGTGGGCCTTCATCCGTGTCGACAATAAATGTTTTGGTTTGTCTTTTTTCGTTTTCATCCAAAAAGATGTGTTCCACTTCAATCGGCACGATATCTTCCTTGAATTTCCCTTCAGCGATTGCTTTCAAGGCTTTTTCATGCGATTTCAACGAAAATAAATCCTGGTCTTCCCGGCTTACGTTGAATTGGGTTGCAACCGCTTCTGCAGTCAATCCCATTCCCCAGTACCAGGTCGGATTTTCTTTTCCGACTTTTGGGTTCGGAACAATTCGCCAACCACCCATTGCCATAACCGACATGGATTCGACACCACCGGCAATGATACAATCGGCCATTCCGGCTTCAATTTTTGCCTGTGCCAATGCGATTGTTTCCAAACCGGAAGAACAATAACGATTGACGGTCATTCCGGGAACTTTATCGGTTTTTAATCCCATCAAAGAGATCAAACGCCCTACGTTCAATCCTTGTTCTGCTTCCGGAGTAGCATTTCCAACGATAACATCGTCTATGCGTGTTTTTTCTACTTGCGGAACGCTAGCAACCAGGTGTTCGATGACACGTGCTGCCAGGTCGTCAGGACGGTAGAACCGGAATCCTCCTTTCCCTGCTTTTCCAACTGCTGAGCGGAATCCCGCTACGATATATGCTTTGTTTGACATGTTTTTTAATGTTTAATTTCTCAAGATTTTCCCTGATTTCACCAGACTCTCCAATCGCTCAAGCGTCTTGCGCTGCTGGCACAATTCCACGAATGCTTTTCGTTCCAGGTCCAGTAAGTATTGTTCGGAAACAACTGTGTTTTCACTCAGATCGCCGCCGCACATTACCCAGCCTAGTTTTTCTGAAATTACCTGGTCGTGCTCCGACATGTAATGCCCGGATTTCATGGAGTTTGCTCCCACGTAAATAATTCCAAGGCCCTCCTGTCCGAGAACAGTGATGTTCTTTTCTCTTTTCGGAGCGATGTATCCTTTGTTTGCCAGTTCGAGAGCAGCGTCTTTTGCCCGTGTCAATTGATATTCGCGTGAAACGATTACTTCATCCGTTCCGGGACGTAAATACCCCAAATCAAATGCTTCGTAAGCAGAAGTAGAAACTTTCGCCTGACCGATTGAAAGGAAACGCTCGCGTAATCGGTTGATTTTGATATCACCGTCTTTCAATTCTTCCGAGAAGCGTTTTGCGAATTCTTTTGAACCGCCTCCTCCCGGTATCAGGCCAACACCGAATTCAACCAATCCCATGTAAAGCTCCGCATGTGCAACGACTTTATCCGAATGCATGGATAGTTCACAGCCACCACCCAAAGCCATATTATGCGGAGCTACAATTACAGGGATATTGGAGTAACGGACACGCATCATTGTATCCTGGAATGCTTTTACAGCGAAGTTCAATTCATCGTAGTCCTGTTCTACAGCCATCATGAAGATCATCCCGACATTTGCACCTGCAGAGAAGTTTCCACCCGTGTTCGAAATCACCAGACCTTTGTATTCTTTTTCCGCTAAGTCAATTGCTTTGTTGATTCCTTCAATAACGCCGCCGCCGATCGTATTCATTTTAGTATGGAATTCCAGGTTCAGGATTCCGTCGCCTAAATCTACCAACGTGGTATCTGAATTTCCCCAAACTTTATTGGTTTCACGCAAGGCATCCAAAATAACCAGGTGCTCCGTTCCAGGAATCACTTTATAGGATTTTGAGGCAATGTCGTAGAAGTATTTCTTACCGCCTTCGGATTTGTAGAATGAATTATTTCCCGCTGCAACGAATTCTTTGACCCATTCCGCAACGGTATATCCTTCGCTTTCTGCCAATTCGATTCCTTTCTGAACACCGATCATGTCCCAGTTCTCAAAAGGACCGTAAGTCCAGGCATATCCTGAACGAATGGCGTCATCGATACTGAAAAGTACATCCGAAATTTCAGGTACTCGCTGAGAAACGTAAGCAAATAACGAAGCGTAGTGTTTTCTCAATAAATCTCCTGCTTTTGATTTGTCGAGCAATAACATTCCCAAACGTGTTTTCAGGTCCGGGGCCTGTTTTGCCATTTCCAATACCGGGAATTTGGCTTTCTGCATCGGCCGGTATTCCAGTGTTTCCAGGTCAAGCGCGAATCGGTTTACATTCCCGGAAGGATCTTTTTCCTTATAATAGAATCCTTTTTTGGTCTTGTCTCCCAGGAATTTATGTTCGATCAGGAAGTTTAAGACTTTCGATTCTTTAAGTTCCTTAACCATTTGATCGTTTGGCAAATTGGCCTGTAAACCTTTGGTAACGCTGTAGGCCGTGTCCAGACCTACCAGGTCTCCCAACTTAAATGTTCCGGTTTTCGGACGCTCCAGAATAGCGCCTGTCAGTGAGTCGGCTTCTTCGATCGTCAAACCAAGCTCCTGTGCCAACTCCATCACTTTTGCCATGGAATAAACCCCGATACGGTTTCCGATAAATCCGGGAGTATCTTTACAAAGTACTGTTTTCTTTCCAAGAATTTTGGAACCGAACGACATGTAAAAATCAATAATCTCCGGAGCTGTTTCAGTGGTTGGGATAATTTCCAGTAAAGACAAATATCTTGGAGGATTGAAAAAGTGCGTTCCCGCGAAGTGTTTTTTGAAATCATCCGTTCTTCCTTCCAGCATCAAATGGATAGGAATTCCGGAGGTGTTTGTGGAGATCAGTGTTCCCGGTTTACGGAATTTTTCTACGTTGGCAAACACTTGTTGTTTGATGTCCAAACGTTCGATTACTACTTCAATGACCCAGTCCACATCGGCAATTTTTGCCATGTCATCTTCAAAATTCCCGGTTTGAATGCGGGAAGCAAAAGACTTCCGGTAAATCGGAGAAGGGTTGGAAGTCAATGCAAATTGCAAAGCTTCATTTACAATGCGGTTCCTTACGGGCTTACTATCAATTGTGAGTCCTTTGGCTTTTTCGGCATCATTGGGTTCTTTCGGAAGGATGTCAAGCAGCAGGACTTCACACCCGACATTGGCAAAGTGGCAGGCAATTCTGGAACCCATAACTCCGGATCCTAAAATCGCTACCTTTTTGATGTGTCTGTTCATAATTGATTTTTTATTGAATTCTTTTTGTTTACTATTCAAAGACTGATTATCGTATCACTCCGAAGGATTGGAGTCCTCTTCATCCAAAATTTCCTGGATTTGATTGACAACCGATTCGAAAATGTCGATGTGTTCTTTCGGGATACGTTCGATGACTTTATTATTGAACTCGAAAACCACGTCGCGGGCAATGTAGCGCGCCTTCAGTCCTTCTTCCGTCAGGAAAATACGAACAATGCGTTTATCGAGTTTATCTTCTTCCCTGCGAATGAATCCTTTTTCTTCCATCGTCTTCAAGGTTCTTGAAAGACTGGTCGGTTCCATTCCCATTCGCGGGCCTAATTGTGTACTTGGAGTTCCTTCGCGGTCAATGTGAAGGAGGATGAAACCAACGGACATACTAATCCCATAGCTATTTGCTCGCTGGTTGTACATGCGCGACATTTTGTGCCATGTTAATCGAACATCTAAGTCGATGAGGTATTGGGGCTTATTTTGCATACTGTGAACTTGTCACGAATATACAAAATAATATTATGTATGCATAATAAAATGAATACTTTTTTTGGAAGAATTACCAGAGGTCAGGGTGGCGAAAGACGGTTCCGTTAAATTTAGCAATTATTTTTTGATTTTGGTTATAAACAATTGATTCATAACGTCCAATTGTTTTTCCGCAGTTGATTTCCTTGCAGATTACAAGTAATTCGTCGTTTACAGCAACCGGTGCAATGTGTGCGATGGCTGTTTCGATGCTTACGGCTTTTTGTCCGCGGCTATTGGCTGCGAAAGCCAGGGCAGAGTCTGAAATAGCATAGGAAATTCCGCCATGAGCGGTTTGATGTCCGTTTACCATTTCGGGGCGAACCGTCATGGATAATTTGCAATATCCCGGTTCAATTTCAAGAATTCGGATGCCTAGCCATTGTGAAAAGGCATCCTTACTCATCATTTCACTGACAATATCCTGTGGTGTTCTCATTGTTAATCCAATGATCTGGAAAGCAATGAAATCATCGCCAAAATAACAATAAACAATTGTGTTGCGGTTTCGTCGTCCAAAGTAACTCCTTCGGCATCTTCCATCCCGATTTCCATAGCCATGAATTTTACCAGGTCAGGCTGATCGGAGAAATCTTCCAGAATCGTTTCATCTTCATTTTCGAAATACTCATCCAATAATTGGAAGTACGGTTCTTCGAATTCGTCGATCTGTTCGTCGGTTACGCTTTTCGGATGTAATCCGGCTTGAGCATAAGCTTCCAAAACCACTGTGAAGTAATAAATGAGTAAACTCTCCAACCCTTCGTTTTGGTACTCTTGTGCTGCAGACATAATATATCCCAAAAGGACAGGTTGTGCAGTTGTTTGTGCTTCCGATAATCTGTCTAATGCGTTATCGTCGAGGCTATCCACTTTTTCGATAGCTGCTTCAATGTGTCCTATGGAGACTTGTGCCATGTGTATTTGTTTTGGCACAAATGTACTGTAATCTTTAAAGAAATGCAGAAATTCTCGTCACCGAAAATCTGTAAAAATCAACAACCTTGCGAATTGGATAAATACTATCTTTGGTGCATGGCATATTTTACAAAAGACTATCTTGATTTCTTTATTGAATTAGCTGCAAATAACAATAAAGACTGGTTTGATTTAAATAGAAAACGCTACGAAAATTCAGTAAAAAAACCTTTTGCGAACTTTGTTCAGGTATTTATTGATCACTTGGCAAAGTCACATCCTTCTTTTAAAGATTTAACAGCATCGGAATGCATTTTCCGAATCAACAGGGATATCCGGTTTTCTAAAGATAAATCGCCTTACAAACTGATGTGTTCCGCGGTAGTTGCACCGAATGGGAAGAAGTCTAAAAGTATTCATGGTGTTTACTTTGAATTCGGCCCGGAAGAAGTTCGTGTTTACGGAGGAGTTTATGAGATCGAAAAAGACGACTTGTTCCTGGTTCGCGAAGGAATTGCTCATAATCTGAAAGAATTCAACGCGCTGATAACAGACAAAGAATTTGTGAAAGTGTTCGGGGAAGTTCGCGGTGAACGCAATAAAATAGCTCCTAAAGAATTCAGGGAAGAAGCTGAAAAACAACCTTATATTCTCAATAAACAATGGTATTTCTTTACAGCATTCGATGCAGAATTGATTTTGCAGGAGAATCTGTTGGAAACCCTAGATCATTGTTTTCAGGTCGGTCTGCCGCTTGAAACGTTTTTTAATAAATTCATACAAAGACCTTAATTTATGAATAAGTATTTTGGACTAACAGTATTTGTTATTCTTGGATTTGGTGCGGTTGCTCAGAAGAAGCAACTGACACTTTCGGATGCAGTGATGCAGCAAAACAGAGCTTTCAGAGACGAACAGTGTAATTCCATTACCTGGATTCCCGGAACGGATTCCTATGTCTATGTTAGCAACAATTATCAGACAATGTATCAGGCTTCTGTTAAGAAAACGGATCCGGAGCAACTCTTTACCATTCAGGAGGTGAACAAAATCCTTGGTTCACAGCTATACAGTTTGTATGGTTTTGTGTTTAAAAGTGCAGATGAACTGATCCTGAATGATGGAAACAACTATTATTTGCTGAATCTGAAAACGAAAACCGGTTCTAAGTTGGTCTCTGTGGTAGAAGAAGGTGCCGGAGCTGAATATGAAATGAATTCAGGAAGCGTAGCTTATACCGTTGAAAATAACTTATGGATAGTCAATTCAAAGGGTGAAAAAATTGCCGTTACCTCCAATACCGATAAAAATATCGTTTCGGGACAGACAATTGCCCGAAGCGAATTTGGTATTTCGGATGGGATTTTCTGGTCCGGAAAAGGAGCTTACCTGGCATTCTATCAAAAAGACGAAACCAATGTGAAGGAATATCCTCTGGTGGATATCACGAAGGTTCCTGCAGAATTGATGAATATTAAATACCCGATGGCCGGACAAGGTTCTGAGAAGCCGAAAGTTGGTATTTATTCTGTTTCAGATAAAAAAACCGTTTATATTTCACCCAAAGGGGCAGCAGACAGTTACCTGACTAATTTGTGCTGGACTCCCGACGAGAAGTTTGTCCTGATCGCGGAAGTAAATCGTGAGCAAAACCACATGTGGTTAAACCAGTACGATGCAAAAACAGGCGCTTTTGTAAAAACCATTCTGGAAGAGCAAAATGATAAATGGGTAGAGCCAGAGCATCCTGCATTTTTCCCCATGCCGAACTCCAATAATTTCGTTTGGATTTCTGAAAAAGACGGATTTAACAATCTCTATTATTATTCCTTGGATGGTACTTTAATCAAACAATTGACTACCAATAAATTTGTGGTTAAAGATATTTTGCAATCAATCAATAAAGGAAAAGAAATCGTTTTCTCGGCAACGGGGACAAGTCCTCTAAACACTTTGTTCTATGCAGTTGACCTGAATGGGAAGCAACGTTGTTTAACATTGGAAGAAGGAACTCATGGAATTGTGATCAATGATTTGAATACTTATATTATCGATCAGTATTCCTCTCATTCTGTTCCTGGCAAAGTGGAGTTGAAGACCATTACTGGAAAAATCACAAAAACGTTATCGGTTTCGAAAAATAAACTGGCAGATCTTCAGATCGGAAGTGCAGATATCGGGCAGATCAAAGCTGAAGACGGTTCAGTTCTTTACACACGGCTTATTAAGCCAAGTAATTTCGATCCTAATAAAAAATATCCGGTAATGGTTTATGTTTATGGAGGACCGCATGCTCAAATGATCACCAATTCTTGGTTGGATGGAGCTAATTTGTGGATGTATTGGATGGCCGAGCAAGGTTATTTAGTGTTTACGTTAGATAATCGTGGTTCCGGAGAACGTGGTTTTACTTTCGAAAGTCAAATACACAGACAGTTGGGAGTTATAGAAATTAAAGATCAAATGAAAGGAATTGATTACCTGAGATCTTTGGCTTATGTCGACACCTCCCGTTTTGCTGTGCATGGTTGGTCTTTCGGTGGATTTATGACCACTTCATTGATGTTGAAACAAGCTGAAACGTTTAAAGTTGGAGTAGCCGGCGGACCGGTAACCGATTGGAAGTACTATGAAGTAATGTACGGAGAACGTTACATGGATCGACCTGAGGAAAATGCTAAGGGGTATGAGGAAACCTCTCTGTTTTCGCATGTCAATAAATTAAAAGGAGATCTATTGTTAATTCATGGAACAGTGGATGATGTAGTGGTTCCACAGCATAATGATGCGTTAATCAAGAAATTCATTGATTTAGGTATTCAAGTAGACTTCTTTCATTATCCGATGCATAAGCATAATGTAATTGGAAAAGACAGAGTACATTTGATTCAAAAAGTGCTTAACTATATTATTGAGCATAATCAATAGAACTGGATATATAAAAAGAGGAAAAAATTTCCTCTTTTTTTTTCAAAACATTAAAATATGACTAAATTAGTCATGATAAATTTAGTCAAAAATGAAAGAAATTATCCGGAATGCTAGAAAAACAAAAGGAATGCGTTCCAGGGAACTGGCAAGTTTGCTAGGGGTGGATCAATCCTTGATTAGTAAATTCGAGAACGGTAAACGAATGCCATCTGAAGCACAACTGATTCAGATTTCAAATATTCTTGGGATTAATTTGAATGAATTGATGAAAGCATGGCTGACACAGAAGGTTTTAGTAGAAGTAAAACAATATTCATTTGCAGATGAGGTATTGACAATGGTTCAGGAAGAACTGGCAAGTTATTATCCTGAAAGAAAGTTTGAAGATCTGTCGATTGAAAAAACATTGGGTGAAATCGATGATTTGAAGAAGCAATTGGATCAGATACGGGAATTTGAGAATCATCGTATTACGGAAGCATTGGAACTGGAATATACCTTTGAAAGTAATCGAATAGAAGGGAATACTTTGACACTCCGTGAAACCGATCTTGTGATTAATAAAGGTTTAACTGTTTCAGGGAAAAGTATGCGGGAACATTTGGAGGCAATTAATCACGATGATGCCATTCATTATGTGAAAGAACTGATTTCCAAAGATGCTGTAATTACCAGGAGAGAATTGCTGGGAATCCATAATTTGGTACTTAGAGGGATTCTTCCTGAAGATGCCGGAAGATTTCGTAGAATTCAGGTAATGATACAGGGGAGCGGGCATATGCCTCCGGCTCCATATCTTGTTGAAAAGCAAATGGAAGATTATTTCATCTGGTACGAACGGAACAGGCTAAGTTTGCATCCGATTGTGTTAGCGGCAGAAATGCACGAACGGTTAGTCACGATCCATCCCTTTATAGATGGAAACGGAAGAACATCCCGTTTAATCATGAACATGATTTTATTACAGCATGGCTTCGTGATTGCAAATATTAAAGGCGATAATACGTCCCGTTATAGTTATTATGAAGCACTTGATGAGGTTCAGACTTCCGGTAACAAAGATGCTTTTATCCGGTTTGTTGCTGAAATTGAGAAGCAAAGTTTGGAAAGATATCTTTCCATTTTGAAATAAGATGAGGTTTTTGTTCGCAAATGAAGCCGATTATTCTTCTCATATTCGATTCGTTTCCTTTTTGAATCTTATCTTTGTTACAAAAAATACCCTAAAATGGCAGATACTCTTTCGAAGACCATGAAATCTACTGTTAAAACAAGCAAAGATGTTTTGTTGAAAGCCTTTCGTTTAATGGCAACCGCAAAAACATTGGCTGAGAAATATGAGGCAAATAAAGAAGTTACAGCAAAATATGTTCATGCTACATCCAGAGGACATGAGGCGATTCAGCTTGCTGTAGGTTTGCAGTTGAAACCACAGGATTGGGTTTCTCCTTACTATCGGGATGACAGTATTCTTTTGGGAATCGGAATGACTCCTTATGAGTTGATGCTTCAGGTTTTTGCCAAAAAAGACGATCCATTCTCAGGAGGAAGAACTTATTATTCGCATCCATCTTTGAAACGGGATAATATGCCAAAAATCCCGCATCAGTCTTCAGCGACAGGTATGCAGGCTATTCCGACAACCGGAATTGCAATGGGGATTCAATACAAGGAAAAAACCGGTCTAGCGGAAGATTTTAACGGTGAAAACCCGGTTGTGGTTTGTTCTTTGGGGGATGCTTCCTGTACGGAAGGTGAAGTTTCCGAAGCATTCCAAATGGCAGCTCTGAAGCAATTCCCGATTGTTTACCTGGTTCAGGATAACGGATGGGATATTTCTGCAAATGCAGCGGAAACAAGAGCTCAGGATATCAGTCATTACGCACAAGGATTCAAAGGGATCGAGGTAAGAACAATAGACGGAAGTGATTTTGATCTTTCGTTTCAAACTGTTCAGGAGGTTTTTGATATTGTTCGAAAAGAAAGAAGACCATTCATTATTCATGCAAAGGTTCCGCTTTTAGGGCATCATACATCGGGAGTGCGAAAAGAATGGTACCGGGATGATCTGGAAGAAGCTGCAACGCGTGATCCGTATCCGAAATTGAAGGAAATTATTCGTGAACTGGAAGGCGAAGCGGATATCATTAATATTGAAGCTGACGTTCGGAAATTGGTCGACGAAGATTATGAAAAGGCTTTAAATGCAGAAGATCCTGCACCGGAAAGCGTTACCGATTTTATTTTCGCTCCTACTCCCGTTACTGAAGAAAAAGGAGAACGTGAACCTGCCGGAAAGAAAAAAACGGTAATGGTCGATAGCGCATTGTTTGCAGTGCGTGAGATTATGTCCGAGCATCCGGAAGCATTGCTTTACGGCCAGGATGTCGGTGGACGCTTGGGAGGCGTTTTCAGAGAAGCAGCTACACTCGCTCAAACATTTGGTGATGATCGCGTGTTTAATACTCCAATTCAGGAAGCATTTATTATTGGTTCTACTGTCGGTATGTCGGCTGTAGGATTGAAGCCATTTGTAGAAGTTCAGTTCGCAGATTATATTTGGCCGGGATTGAATCAGTTGTTTACTGAGGTTTCCCGTTCCAACTATTTGTCGAATGGAAAATGGCCGGTTAGCTGCGTAATCCGTGTTCCGATCGGAGCTTATGGTTCGGGTGGGCCATATCATTCTTCCAGTGTGGAGTCGGTTTTGGCAAATATTCGTGGGATCAAAGTGGTTTATCCTTCTACCGGTGCGGATCTGAAAGGTTTATTGAAAGCGGCATATTATGATCCGAATCCGGTGGTAATATTGGAGCACAAAGGATTGTACTGGTCTAAAATTCCTGGTACTGAAGGTGCTATGTCGATTGAGCCTGATGAAGAATACATCATTCCGATCGGTAAGGCGCGTATTGTACAGGAAGCTTCGGAATCTGCAGTTAAAAACGGGGAGTCATGTGTGGTGATTACATACGGACGAGGTGTTTATTGGACATTGGAAGCTTCCAAACAATTTGATGGAAGAGTGGAAGTTTTGGATTTGCGTTCCATCAATCCATTGGATATGAAGGCTATTGCTGCTTCCGTAGAAAAGCACGGAAAGGCTTTGCTGGTAACAGAAGAGTCTGTTGAAGCATCCTTTACGCTTGGTTTGGCCGGAAGAATTCAAAGAGATTGTTTTAAACACCTGGATGCTCCGATAGGAATTGTCGGGGCTGTTGATACACCTGCTATTCCGTTGAATTCGACATTGGAGGCTGAACTGTTGCCGAATGCAGATAAAGTGCAGAAAGCTCTGGAACAACTATTAAATTACTAAACTTTTGAACCAAAATCATCCACCTAGAGTTCGGGCTATGCTCGAGCGTGTTCGGTTAATTAAATCAGACCTCTCAGGGGTTCATATCTCTGTTTCCCTTGATGGAAATGTGAAGAACTTACCGGAAGTAGCTGAAATTCTATCCTCTATTAATTCAGAGGATAAGACGCGTTTATTGACTGCTTTGCATGAAGCATTTGAACAAAGAGACCTGACGAAAGTCACTGCTTTGTATTCTTATATCGTCCTGTTTTCCGAATCGGATCAGCTGGAAATAAAAAGAGAGACACTCCAGGATTTTCAGCTTTACATCAGAGGGCATAAAAATGAAGATGAGTTGAATGATATTTTCACTCATCCGGGCTTTTCAACGTTGGTCAATGCATTAAATAACCAAGACTTGACAGATCTTCAATTCCGGCTGTTTGAAAGATATCATATTGAAAACAAAACCAATATCGGAAGAAAGGTTGCTATAGTACAGAAAAACCTGCCTTTAAGTGAGGAACAGCGGGCTGGGGTGATTCAGTACCTGGAAGAAATGAAAGCTGAAAAGCAGAAGAATGATGCCATTGAGGAGAAAAAAAGTAACAAGGCGCTCATCTGGACAATTGTCGGTATTGCTTTGCTCGTTATCAGGATCTTATTGCGTTTATCCCGGGATTAGTATTTGTAAACAATCCTGATTTTATAAGTAATTGATTTTTCAGGAAAATCGATGCCTCATGAGCTTACCTTTATAGAGAGGAAGTCTATGAAAATCGGAAGTATACATACAGTTGGTGCAATCGCACAATTTTTGGGCAGGGAAGTAGTTGGAGATGCGTCTCTGATTGTTACGGGAATCAATGAAATCCACAGGGTTGAACCTGGAGATCTGGTTTTCGTGGATCACCCGAAATATTATGATAAAGCCCTCAATTCAGCGGCTTCATTTGTTTTGATTGACCGGGAAGTTCCCGTTCCGGAAGGAAAAGCACTGATTATTTCCCCGGAACCTTTCGACGATTATAACAAACTGACTAAAAAGTTTTCGCCCTACAGGCCGCAGATGTCGATGACCGGGGAAAACTGCCAGATAGCAGATTCAGCACATCTTTCTCCGAATTGTTTTATTGGTCACGATGTAATTATCGGTGAAAATGTGACGATCCATCCGGGAGCTTATATCGGAGACGGAACTGTTATTGAGGAAAATGTGATCATAGGTCCGAATGCGGTGATCGGCCATTATGCCTTTTATTACAAAAAGAAACCGACCGGCTATGACCGCATGCACAGTTGCGGATTTGTTTACATCGAAAGAAATGCAGAAATAGGTGCAGGATCAACCATTGATGCCGGAGTTAGCGCAATTACAAGGATCGGTGAGGGAACAAAAATTGATAACCTGGTCCAGATCGGACATGATACGATTATCGGGAAAAATTGCCTTTTCGCATCCCAGGTTGGAATTGCAGGTTGCTGCACCATCGGTGACAATGTTACTTTGTGGGGCCAGGTTGGCTGTGCTTCCGGGATTACGATCGAAGATGGAGTAGTTGTTTTGGCTCAATCCGGTATCGGGAAGAACCTGGAAGCCGGAAAAACATACTTCGGTAGTCCGTGTGATGAGGCTAAACTAAAAATGCGTGAATTGTTTGTGTTGAAAAATCTTGCAGAGCCGAAGAAATAAGTCATGAAGGCAGAAACCCGCATAGCGAATTTAGAATCACAGGTTGAGTTGGGAGAATTCCGGTTAAATTCTTTACTGGAATTAACTCGGGCAATTGCTACCAATCAAAGTATTGAGCAAATTGTGCGGATGTTTGAATTCGTTATGCGCGAACAATTAGGTTTTGACCACTTTCTGTTATTTAATAAAGAAAATCACTGGAGCCCGCTTTTAAAAGTCGGGTTGAAAAATAAGCTCAAAGATGTTTCCGTTGAAAAAGAATTGTACCGGTTTCGCGAAATTACGGTCATAGAATCGAGTTATTCTGCAATTATCGACGAATTCGACATCATTGTTCCCGTATTTCATAAGGATAAACCGCTGGCTTATTTGTTGATTGCGGGAATAGAAGGCTCGGGTATGCGAAAATCCGAGACTTTGGCGGATATGCGCTTTGTTCAAACGCTTACCAACATGGTTGTTATGGCGATCGAAAACAAGCGAATGGCTCGGGAAGAACTCAAAAGAGAGCGCTTGAAAAAGGAACTGGAAGTTGCTTCGGAAATGCAGAAATTGCTCTTTCCTTCGGATTTGCCGTCCAATAAACAAATGGATATTTCGGCGAAGTATATCCCACGTCACGAAGTAGGAGGAGATTACTACGATTTTATTCCCCTGGGAGACAATAAATATGTGATTTGTATTGCGGATGTTAGTGGAAAAGGAATCAGCGCCGCGATGTTAATGGCCAACTTCCAGGCCACTATCCGGACGTTTTACTCAACCGTTCATCAAATTCGCCCTTTTTCCCTGGAATTTCTTATTGAAGAATTGAACAAAAAGGTCATGACGAGTGCGAAAGGTGAAAAGTTCATCACTTTCTTCATTGCAGTGTACAATGCAGAGACACGAGAATTGGACTACGTAAATGCCGGACATAACCAGCCCATTATCACCAATGGAAAAGAACCGAAATTACTGGATATCGGATGTGTCGGTTTGGGAATGTTTGATGAAATGCCCTTTATTCAGGTAGGAAAAGAAGTACTCAAACCTAATACAACCTTGATTCTTTATACGGACGGGGTGGTGGAATTGGAAAATGAGAAAAACAGTCATTTTGAATTGGATCGCCTGATTAAAATTTACCACAATTTCTACCGCCTGAGTATGGAAGATATGAATAACATTGTGTTTTCCAAACTGGATGAATGGAGGGGGAATCGTAAATTAGTGGATGACACCGCGATATTTTCCTGCAGATTCTTCTGAGTCTTTTGATACATTTGCAGAAAATATTCAATCATGAAAATAATCAATTTAACGCTCCTGTTCTTTTTAGGGAGTTTATCACTGTATGCCCAGGATGATATCAAAGTTTCTTCCGGGGTGAAGGTTACGAAAAGCGAACCTTATCCGGTAACAGACGCCTATTCAAAAGAATATTATGCACTAGGTAACGGCGAAGTTTTTAGCATCAAACAAAAACGGAAAGGTGGATTGACTTTAATCCTTCAAAAGTTCGGTGGGGAAAATCTGAATGAAATACAAAGAGGAGAAGCGGTTCTGAGCATTGAAAAAGGAATGGCTATCGAGGGTACATTCAAAATGGGGGAGACATTTTACCTGATGTATTCCAAATTGACCGGATCAAAAGAAGTCATCTTGTATGCCAGAGAAATAAGTACTTCCAGTCTCTCATTTTCCGGTGAAGAGAAAGAATTGCTGACGATGACAGAGCCTGAAAATCAGGTTCCTTTCGGTGCAATCGTATTGAGTAAACAAACCTTCCCGAGATTTTCGTTTGATTTTTCGAGTGATCAATCGGTAATGGTGGTGAGATACCGGAAAAAACCTATCAACAAAGATGATTCTAACAACCACGATATTATTGGGATGGGTGCTTTTGATGCGCAAATGACTAAGCTATGGGGAAATGAATTCGAAATGCCGTATACGGAAAGTTTAATGGATAATCTGGATTTTACGGTAGACTCCAAAGGAAACGGGTATTTCCTGATTAAAAAATACAAACAAGAACTTACCCGTAAAAACAGGGAAATATCCGATAACGAATCGATGGCTATTTTAGTGACAAACCAGGATGGGCGTCTGGCCGAAGTAGAATTCAACCTTGGAGAAAAAATGCTGGATGACGTTTATTTGAAAGAAAATAAAAAAGGAGACATTATTTGCGCGGGTTACTACCGGAAGCCGAAGTCTTATGGAGTTGATGGTGCTTTCGTCTCCATTTTGGATAGCAAAGGCAATTTAAGTGCACCGAAATTTTATGAATTTTCATTGGATTTCATTAAGAAGTACAAACGCATTTCAGATAAGGCGAAGAAAAAAATGGAAAACGCGGATGCGAACGATAATCTTGCGATGACCAATTTAAGAATGCGCCGGATCCAGACATTAGAAGATGGAGGAATCGTATTGGCGGGTGAGATATTCTATATTACAACACATACCGATTCAAAAGGAAACACCTACACCACTTACCATTATGATGATGTAGTGTTGGTTAAAATCAATGCTGACGGTGAATTGGGGTGGATGCAGAAGTTCCCGAAAAGATCCGTTTCGGAATCATTCCGTTTAATGGCTTCTGAAAAATATTCCTATGTACTGTTTTTAGATCCGGTAAGGAACGCTACGATGACGGATGACGGAGAAGTGAATAAAGACATTAAAGGAGATTGTGTTACAGCGCATTGCGTGGATAACAAGACCGGGGAAGTGAAATACCTTCATTTGTTCGACTGGAGAAAAATCGACGGGACTGTCGTTTACCAATATGCTTTGAACAGAGTCATTCCGTTAACAGATAATTCATTCGCGATTGAACTGTATATCAAGCAGAAAAGCGATATGATGTTCAAGGTTGAATTTGAAGAGTAAGAAATAGAAAATGCTAATAATAAAGGTCGTTTCGAATTCGGAACGGCCTTTTTCTATCTCATCAAATACATCTTTCCAAAATTCTTTTTGAAATATTGATCAGCTCCCGATTCGCGCTGTTTGATATCTTCTCCGTTAATTTTAGCCATAACCTGGTACAGATACACTCCGTTTGCCAGTTGGTCACCGAATTCATCTTTTCCATCCCAGGCATATTCAGAGATGTTTCTTCCGATACGGATCAATCCCATTTCGTCTTCGGTGATTTCACGTACCACGCGACCTGAAACGGTCATAATGCGTATAATAATATCGTCCGGAACTTCGGTACCGGTTAAGGTAAAAACGAACCTGGTACTGGTCGAGAAAGGATTCGGATAGTTCATCATTTGGGTAATCGATGATTCCCGGATAATCTCAAAACTCACTTTGTATTCGTAATCACCTGAAATATTTCCCGACCGGTCTGTTCCCTGGACAAAAAGCTGATAGATTCCGTCCTGCAGGAATTCTTTCGGATAGATGATTTTAAACTTCAGGTTCTGGCCATTTGCCGGGTACCACTGCATGATCGTATTTCCGTTTGCATCTATAAACGGAATCCGCTTTTGGACTCCGTCCGGGCCGGTCAGGTAAATTCCGAAAAGTGTGGTATCGCTGATGTTATCCATCACCAGGTAAGGATTATCGTCCTTAAGCGTAATCAGAATTTCACTAGTCGGATCAATAATATCTCCGTTCAGAATGTGTTGCCCGTTGAAAGTAACATCGAGAATCGGGTTCCTGTTGTCTTCTACTACAAAAACCGGCAGCTGCAGGATGTTGTTGTAATGGTATTGCTCCAATTGATCGGTTTGGACCAGTGAACCGTTTACATAAGGATTTACTTCCATCCAAAGGATGTTATAACCCGGACGTGCAACAGAAGTGAATTGAATGGTATCTCTCAAAACCTGGTGAACACGCAAAGAATCCTGTCTTGGGTAAGGAATAACATGTTTGATGTGTTGCTGATCCTCCAGCCAGTAATCGATCAGTAAGGAATCCATATCAAATTCACTGACATTTACTACATCTACTGCAAAACTGAAATCCTGGCCTTCGTACAAGGTGTCACCGCTTACGGAGGCATAATATCCGGACGATCCGTCAATTGCGGCTTCAGGAACAGGTTGGTAAAGCACGTGTATGCGATCGATCTGGGCAGGAGTTAAATTCGCTTTATCCGAGTTGTAAATCCCGATGCGTATCCTAGGATAGGTTGTTGCATTAATCAGGTTGTTCAGATTGATAATAGAATCCAATGGTGTGAACATCGTATCAATAGTGCCGACCAGATCGTTGGTCGTATTGTATTTCTCAATGAATATACGCACACTGTCTGTAGACGGCGATTCTAAGGAATCTCTTCTCCAATAGAGTGTTTCCCACTTAAAAGCCGGTCCGATTTGAGGTGTTTTTTCTACACCGATATAAGAGGGTTTTAACACATTGGCCTTCAGAACAATTTTAGGAACTCCATCTGGTTCACCCGCTGTTTGAGTATCTGTGGACCAATATTTTACCTGATTGAATGCAGTTGTACCTTTTTTGAAGAAGAGTGCAAATGGTTCGTCCGGCTGGCTGGCGGTCATGGTAGGGAATCCTAAATTCTGGAACATGGTAAACACGCTCGGATTATTGGTTCCCCACAAATTGAAATAAGTGGAGAAAGGCGTGTAAATAACCACGTAATTACTATCCGGAATTCCATTGGTAATCATGTTTTGGAAATTGGCCATGGATGCCGGGTCTGTTTGGTCGAAAGTGAAATATACTTCGTATCTGTCCCTGCAACCCTGACCTCCGGCACTTCCCAGGTTATTTAAATTACCGAAATTCATTGCCGGGTTATTGTTACTTCCCTGAGAGCATCCCGGGCAGTGGGTTCTCCATGCTTCGAGAGTTGTACCGTCTGCTACACCAACGTAGATATAAGGATAGGTGTTGCAGGTAGCATAATCCATGTTTTGATTATCTATAGACCAGGCAATAAAATAGGAATTATAAAGAGTGGTGTACTTCATAGTGGTAATCCCTATGGTATGTATATCATTGAGATTAAACAATCGTTTTCTGGATGTTCTGTCATAATTGATGCTCGAGAACGAATTATTCTTAAACTGGAAGAAATGATCCTGTCCCCATCCGCGTTTTCCCGGAATGTACTGGAAAGAATATTCAGTCCAGCTTGGAACCGTACTGTCAACGGCAACTCTCCAGAAATAAACCGTGCTGTCTGTGCATACAAGCGGGAAAGGAGCACCGAAGGCTGACAACCATTGATTCGGTTGTACCGATTTTACACCACCAAGACCGGTCACTGAAAAACGTCTGAGTTGCGGACTGTCGTAGGTATCTGTTGTGTCCAGTTCAAACCGATAAGTCCTCATTCCGGCGATCGGATTAATGGTGGATGCTTTAACCGTAATGGTATCAAATGGAATAACTGCGTAATTGTAAGGCCAGATAGGCAGCATTCCATCAATGTTCAGGAAAAAATTGGCACTTGCCTGGTTATTTGAAATTTCTTCAAATTGTTCGCTATAAACATTCGGAATGTCAACAGAAACCGTAAAGGTATTCACTCCGGCACTGATGGTAGGTTGTAAGGGAAATTTACGTTTGATTACCGTATCGTAGTTCAATTTTGGCAGAAACAAAGTTTTCATGGAGTCGATAGTCGTTCCCGGAAAATCTCTTCGGATCTCGACGTAAACCGGTCCCTTGATCGATTTCCCGATATTCCGGATAGTGAAAGTCAATTCAATACTGTCAACCGATAAATTCACATTGCTCGGACTCAGGTTCAGATCAGCAACCTGGATGTCAATTTCCGGATCCGTACTATAATTGACCTTAATCATCGGATCGCCGTGAAGTGTCATTTGAGTACATGCCGTTTCATAGAATATGATTCCGTCCTGTAAAATAGGGGAATACTCATTGTAAATCTGTTTGATAGTTTCTTTAATCTGATAACCGAATGTTTTCCCATAGTTTTTGTATGAAAACTGTTTGTATAATTCGGTTGAATAAATGGCCAGCGGAGAATCGTAACCTACTGAAATGGTTGAAAGGAAAGCAATAGCTCCTTCATTGGGAATGTTAATAAAGTTCTCAGAAGTTGAATTGACATCTTTGAAAATATTCCCGTTATAACAGGAATTTCCAATCACCACCGGGTATTTTCCGAAATTATTCCAGTTGCCTGGCTCATCGATATTGATTTCAAATCCATTATTGGAAGCTGCGGCATGGCCAAAGAAATTCATGATCGAAACACCGTCTTCTATTTTTTGTGTAACGTCTGTCACCACATTCGGATCCAGCGGATTACTGGAAGTTTTGAAATAATTGGTGACATTTCCGGCAAAAAGAGTGTCTTCTACAATTTGCTTCATGCCATTCATGTAACTTTGGAATGTGGTCTGTTGCAGTGCATCAGATCCACCGACAAAATGAAGCAATTGTTTTTGCCACTTTTTGGTCTGGGAATAATTCAATCCGACATTATTTTGAGCATCCTCGTATTGCTGGATCTTTGAGAGGTAATTTTCCACTTCCGTATTGCTTGTCATGGAAAGTCTTCCTGTTGGAACAAGCGGTTCCCAGGTATTTGTGCTGAGCAAACCGGCGGTTGTGGCAACATCACTTGCAGGATATCCCATTGGTGGAACCAGGCAGTTTGCAAAGCCGGTAGGAGAAAGTCTGGTTTCACCGACATTCATACCTTTTCCTATTAATAATAGTCCTTCCGGCTTTTGAGTGCTGTTATTGTAAATGAAATGCACAAAACGGCGGATTGAAACCGGATGTTTGATGATACCTCCTCCGAACTGTAAATACAATTCTTCAATATTGGCAGCAAGTACGTTGTGACTTCCACCGCTTATCGATGAACGATAGTTTGCATAAGAATCCTTGCCGCTTGAAAGAGCAGGAGGATAAACAAAAATGAGCGCCGAATCAATGTTCATTGAGCCAAAGTCGGTAAAAGTACCGGTTCCGTTTACCGGAGTCATAGTGCCAACCGGAGTAGCACTGCTGATATCCACTACCAAAACTTCGGTTTCATTGCTCCAGGTGTTGTTCGGAACAATGAACTGAATCAATCCGCTGCCGATTGTCGGGATTTCATATCTTGGAATGGAACCGAAACTCAGTACCAATGGTGTGGGTACGCTGTAGTTGATCAGGTCGATTCTGCTTTTTACGGCTCCGTTTTGAACAAAAAAACGATCGGACACCAAATTGTTCGCATTCGGAAGTCTTGGATAGGACAACATCGTATAAGTGAAAATCTGCCTGTCTACCGCAACGTTAAGGTCCGCGATAATTTCATGATGAATATAGGTTATCCCGTTGCTTAGTGCTGACGCCGGAAATTGACTGACTGTTTTTATCTGAGTGTGATTGCGGTAAGTGGTGTCAATGATCGGTAAATTCGAAGTTCCGAATGATAATTTGGTATGGTGATTGGGATCTTGCGGATGTGACGTTTCGGCTTCCGAATCGGAGGAAACCCGGCATTCCACTTTGACGGGTATTGCACCGGGGCCTGTGTAAACATTCGGGGTTGAAATTCCTACATCATACGAAGCATTGCTGCCTGCTGAAACCAGTTCGGGCAAACCGTAGCCTTCTCCCCGCGAATAAATGGAACCGGAAGCATCATCATAGGTAAAACCTTCGCTGTACGAATTTGAATAGTTGCTTCTGTATTCGGCCCTGACAAAACTGCTTGGCGTGTAATTGGAATAATTCTGATCGGATTGCAAGGTGAAACGAAGGCCATTGCCTGCATTTTTCCACGAGAAGAAATAGGTAATAGTATCGTTGATCAAACTAAAGCCGGGATTTCCCATTTGAGCTGGATTCGGATACATCACGGAATCGAGCCAGCCGTCATTCCGGTAAGCATAAAACAGGAAATAATCTCCCGGATCAAATGAATTATCCCCGTTATCAACCATGTATAGCGGTACTTCTTTATCTTTCCCGAAAACCTGAAAACTGGAGGGAGTAATTCCGGAAACAGGAACTCCATTGCTGCTTAAAGTAGCATAGTCAATTTTGTATAAACCTGTCTGGAAAATTTTAAAACCGTAGAATTTCTGGGAATAATCAATCCATTCATTCCCATAAGGCTGACTCCACGCAAAAACAACCGGAAAAATTGTAAGTAGTATTAAGTAGAGTTTGTTCATAGGCTCTTCTTATTCATCTGTTTTCACCGCATTTTTTGGTTTGTTCAGTGCAAGACGTAATGAAATGACATGTGAGTACAATGCAGTTGAAGCGTCACCGATATCAGTAAATGCGTAGTCTAAATATACAGCTTTAATGTGTAATCCAATACCAATGTTTGGTTGAATGGTTAATTTTTTTGAGTCGTCAAAGTTCTTGATATACTGTAAGTTGGAAATTCCTCCGCGCAGTGTAACCAATTCCTTAAATCCGAATGCAATCCCGATATGCGGATCGAAACTGACCACATTTGTTTTAATGATCGTATTTCGTTTACCATCCGTAGTCATGTCCAGATCCAATTCCCCGGAAACAAAAAGCCCTTTTTTACCAAGTGGCTGTTTGTAATAAGTCCCGAGAATCAAACGCGGAAGGGTCAGTTCCAGTCCGTTTCGCGGGATTTCGTTTCCTGTCAGGGTGAATACTTCTTTCGTCTGATCGTCGAGTGTAAAAATCCATGCATTGAATGTGGAAGTTACATCACGCAGTACTGCTCCGAACTTCAACCGGTCGCTTTTCTCGTAAGTTGCTCCTGCATCCAAACCGAATCCCCAGGATTTTGCGAAATCACCGACCTTGCGGTAAATGACTTTGAAGTTTCCTCCCAAAGATAATCCGGGAACTTTGGTTTTACGGGCATATGAGAACAGGAATGCGTAATCTGCAGCTGTAAATGTGGTGATCTTGTCGTAATCGATGCGGCCTTCATTATCAATCAATTGAGTCGTATTCGGAATGTCGTCTACCGCAAAACGGATAACGGATAAACCGACCGCACTTTTTTCATCGATCTGGTGAGCAAGGCCTAAATAATCGTATTTGGCAATTCCCGCAAAATATTCCGAGTGCATCAAACCGATATCCAGCCATTTATTGGTTCTCACCAAACCTGCAGGGTTCCAGTAACCGCTGTTTACACCACTGGTCTGAGCAACAACTGCATTGGAAAGGCCCAAAGCGTCTGCCCCGATACCGATGGCTAAGAATTCGTTGGAATATTTGGGTGCTAACGAACCTTGTCCGAACGACAGGAAAGAGCAAGCAGTAATGCAAACAATTAGGTAAAATTTCATAGTATACAAGTTCCTCACGATTGCTATTAACTGCATCTTTTATAAAAAATTGTGTGTCCCGATGGTTTAATGATAAAATCGAAGTGTAAATTTACACACTTTTGAAATATTTAAACTAACAAAATATTCATTCACCCCATGAAAATGTTCAATTTACCTAATTTGATCACTGCCAGCAACATGCTTTGTGGAGTTCTTGCTATTATCCTGGCATTTGCGGGAAGAATCGATATCGCTCCGTATTTTATTTTCCTGGCGGCAGTTTTGGATTTTTTCGACGGGTTTGCGGCACGAATGCTGAAGCAGCAGGGCGAGTTGGGGAAACAATTGGATTCATTGGCGGATATGATCTCTTTCGGATTGGCCCCGGGGATTATCATGTTTGTTTTAATGGTCATTCAGCAAAGAGGCATTGATTTATTCCAGTCAACAGCATTGTTGAATATGTCTATGCATGTTGAACTCTACGATTTGGTTAATTTGCAATGGGATAATAAACTTCCTTTCCTGGCATTAATCATTCCTTTCTTCTCGCTGTTTCGCCTCGCAAAATTCAACATCGATACCCGTCAGTCGGAATCATTTATCGGTTTACCAACCCCGGCCAATACCATTTTCTTTATGGCTTTTCCGCTGCTTTTGGCACAATATGGAAATAAAACGGGCTGGGAACACGATCTGATTATCTGGCTCATTCAGCCGGCGGTGCTCATTCCGATTATTGTAATTATGTCCCTGCTTCTGGTTTCTGAATTACCTTTGTTTGCGCTGAAATTCAAGCATTTTAAATGGAAAGGGAACGGGACCCGCTACGTGTTCTTGATAAGTTGTGGAATACTTATTTCAACTTTATTGATTTGGTCCATTCCAATTATTGTACTTTTGTACCTGTTATTATCATTTATTCAACACATTCTTCGAAAAAATCGAACGCATGAAATTCAAAGCTGAAATCGATGTGATGCCATTAGAGGCATTGTTAGACCCTCAAGGAAAAGCAGTTACTAACAGTATGCCGACAATCGGTTTGCCTGAAATTACAGGAGTACGAGTTGGAAGACACGTACGTCTTTTTGTGGATGCACCTTCTAAAGATGTAGCAACTGAGAAAGTTGAATTGGCTTGTAAGAAATTGCTTTCAAACCAAATCATGGAAAGTTACTCATACACTGTTGAGGAGGCGTAAGCCATGAACTTCTTAGGCAAGAATCACATTGGTTATCAAATAAGCGCTTTTGGAGATCGTATTTTTTTTGGAATAGATCCAAGAAACAACCAGCCATTTGAAACACCTTTTCGTCAGGCTTCTCCAGAAGAAGTAGACGAGGCTCTTGCCAAATCACAGGAAGCGTTTGAAGCTTATCGCTTAATTTCCGTTGAAAAGCGGGTACAATTCCTGAAGGCCATTTCGGAAAAACTGAAGGCCAATAAAGAATTGTTGATCCAATGGTTTTGTGCCGAAAGCGGTTTGCCCCGGGATCGTGCAGAAACGGAGTATGCACGTTCTTGTTTCCAGTTTGAATTCTATGCAAAGGCTGTTGAAACCGGGTATGCATTGGAGATCAAGATCGATGAAGCTGATCCGGAGAGAAAACCGGCTCCCAAACCGTCTCTTACAAAAATAAATATCCCGGTTGGACCCGTGGTGGTCTTCGGGGCAAGTAATTTCCCTTTTGCGTATTCTACCCTGGGTGGCGATGTGGCTTCTGCACTTGCAGCGGGTTGTTCCGTTATTGTGAAAGCGCATGCCATGCATCCGCATACGAGTTCGATTTCCGCTCATTTTATTCTGGAAACAGCAAAAGAACACGATATGCCGGATGGGATTTTGTGTCATTTACTGGCGGAAGATTTTACGGTTGGCCAAAAGCTGGTTCAGGACCCGCGCGTAAAAGCCGTAGGTTTTACAGGAAGCATCGGAGGCGGAATGGCGCTTCAAAGATTGATCGATGAACGCAAGGAGCCGATTTCCCTGTATGCTGAAATGGGAAGCTCCAATCCGGTTGCAGTAACGAAAAGTGCCCTTGACAAACGAGCAGCGGAAATTGCCAGACAACTTGCCGCTTCTGTTTTATTAAATGCAGGCCAGTTTTGTACGTCTCCCGGTTTGTTGTTTATTGAGGAAGGTGCAAATCTGAATTTCTTCAAGCAAGAATTGATCAACGCGTTTTCCGGTAGCGAATTACAATGTATGCTGCATCCCGGAATTTCAAAGCGGTATTTCGAACGTGTAAAAGAACATGCGGCTTTGGTAACAGTTCTTTACGAAGGAAAACACGAAGGGAATTTCATTCAGCCTACTTTAGCCGAAACAACTGCTGAACATTTCATGAAACATCCTCAAATCCAGGAAGAGATCTTCGGTTCTTATCTGACCATTGTGAAATGTTCCGATGAAGTGGAATTGAGAATGTGTATGCAGTTGCTGCAAGGTCAGCTTACAAATAGTTTATATGCAGAAACAGACGAAGAAATCAATCGTTTTCTGCCCGTTTTAACCGCTAAATCAGGTAGGATTATATTCAATGGCGTGCCGACTGGAGTAGAGGTGAGCTTTGCACAACAGCACGGCGGACCATTCCCTAGCAGCCTGAATTCTTACTTCACATCCGTGGGTTGGGATGCCATCAAGCGTTTCCAGCGGCCTGTTACCTTCCAAAACTTCCCGGAAAATTTCATTTCTAAAAAGGTGGAATTCAATGGAAACACCCATTTTTTACATTTTCTTAACGGAAAATACGAATAAACGTATTGGAGGGACGAATTAAAAACGCTTTATTTGTCTCGATGAATTCCCTATCGTTCATTAGTTCTATTGTTATATTTGTATTTAAATTTTAGATTATGTCAGAAGAATCAGGCTCAAAGAAAAACATGACACCGGCACTAACAGCGATTATTGTTTTGTTGGTTGTTTTATTAGGAACGATGACTTATTTATGGAGTTCAAAAAACGGCGCTTTGAAAGAAGCAACGAAGAAAAATGAAGAACTTCAGGCGGACATCGAAGAAATGAACAAAATGATGGCTCCGTTCTTAGGAAGTGAAACCACTAACGACTTGATGTCGGATTTCACCAACATGATGGATACTTACGATGCGTTGATTAAGAAAGATGCATCCAAATCTGATAGCTTGAATGCTCAGAAAGACAAGATCCAGGGATTGATGACTGAGTTGGAAACAGCAAAAAAGAATGGTCGTGTAACAGCATCGTTGATTGCGAAGTTGAAGCGTGAGAACGAAACCTTACGTCAGATCATGATCAGTTATGTGAAACAGATCGACCAGCTGAATACCATGAACCTGAAGTTGACTTCGGAATTGGATGAAACTTCAAGCCAGTTGGCAGAAACGCAGACAGAGCGTGACAGCTATAAAGGTCAGGCGGAAGCAAGTGCCGAACAGGTTAAGAAAGGTTCGAAACTGGCAGCTTACGGCTTCTCTTCAACCGGTTTACGTATGAAATTGAATGATACCACAGAACCAACTACGAAAGCTCGTAACTGTGTTCAAGCAAAATCATCGTTTACAATCGGTGAAAACAATATTGCAACAGCGGGAGACCGTACCGTTTATATGCAGATCATTGATCCGGACGGTAAAACATTGCAAGGCCGTTCAGGAGGTACTGCAAGTGCTGACGGAGGAAATTTCGTATATTCAGCCAAGCGTGATATCCAGTATGGAAACAAAGCGGTTGATGTGACGATCTTCTACGACTTCAACGGTGAAGAGCCGGTGAAGGGAAATTACAAAGTAAAAATCTACTGTGATGGACAAGTTATCGGTTCCGATAGCTTCACATTGAAGTAAGAAAATAAAGAATGTGAGCTCCGGGATTATTTTAGTTCCGGAGCTAACTGTTAAAAAGGAATAAACGTTGAAACGTTTTAGGTAAATTAGTCGGACTGAAGTCCAATTTTAAAGTTAGGTAAATGACAAATATTTTTATCGCAAATCTCGATTGGGAGATTACATCGGAGGATTTGCAAGCAACGTTTTCAGCGTTTGGTGCGGTTCACTTGGCTCACGTAGTGTTTGATGCCAAAACAAAACAATCTAAAGGCTTTGGTTATGTCGAAATGGAAAGCGCCGAAGAAGCAATCAATGCTATTCAGGCACTGAACGGTTTCGAAGTAAACGGCCGTAAGCTGGATGTGAAAATTGCTTCTCCGAAAGCAAATCGTCCGAAACCGGAAGACAAGCCGAAAAAACCATCCTATGGAAATAAGCAAGGTGGTTTCGGTGGACAAAAGAAGTTCAACAACAACGGACCGCGACAAGGTGGTGGCGGTGGCGGATCTTACAGATCCAACGACCGGAATTCCAATTACAACCGTGAAGGTGGAAGCGGGAATTCAAACTACAACCGTAACGAAGGTGGAAACTCCAATTACAATCGAAATGATCGTAATGACCGTAATGAAGGAGGAAACTCGAATTCCGGTTCAGGTGAACGTCAGATGCGTCCACGCAGAAAATTTGATAACTGATAATTAGTTCCATTTAATCCATGTCAGAAGCTATCAACCAGGGACACGTAGAAATGCGTGTCGATGAATTCGGTATTGCTACAATCGAATTCGGACATCCTTTAAGTAATTCATTGCCGGGAAAAATTCTCCGCAAACTGGCCGACACCATTACAGACGCAGGAAATGATCCTGCTGTAAAAGTGATCGTATTAAGATCCACAGGAGATAAAGCATTTTGCGCAGGTGCAAGTTTTGATGAATTGATTGCTATCCAGGATCTGGAATCCGGAAAAGTATTCTTTTCGGGGTTTGCACAGGTCATCAATGCATGCAGAAAATGCCCCAAATTAATCATTGGCCGTATACAGGGAAAAGCAGTTGGTGGAGGAGTAGGAATTGCTTCGGCAGTTGACTATTGCTACGCAACGCGTTTCGCGGAAGTAAAACTTTCCGAATTGGCTGTTGGAATCGGGCCGTTTGTGGTTGGACCGGCAGTTGAGCGTAAAATGGGGCTTTCAGCCATGTCACAGCTGGCAATCAATGCCACAGAGTGGAGAACTGCCGAATGGGCTATGCAAAATGGCTTGTATGCGGATGTGTTTGACAGCGAAGAAGAAATGGATGATGAGATTATGCGTCTTGCAACCGTTTTAGCGAAATCAAGCCCGGAAGCAATGGCGGAATTGAAAAAGATCTTCTGGAAAGGAACCGAAGATTGGGATCAGTTGTTATCAGACCGCGCGGGAATCAGTGGAACATTGGTTTTGTCCGATTTCACGGTAAATGCGATAAATTCGTTTAAGAAGAAATAAACAAATCGATTGAAATACTGAAAGGGTATCTGCTGTGGCGGATGCCCTTTTTTGGTGAGCAATGTTTTTAGTTTATAATGATTTAGTCATTGACAGGCTGTGATTATTCATTCAATGAGATTTCCTTTTTTCGGCAGTGAAAAAAGAGTACATTTGAACTCGGTTAAACCCCTAAAGATGAAAACACTACTTATAACTATCCTTGCGTTCGTCAGCCTTCAGTTGAATGCACAGACCTGGGTTCAGGTTCCGGATCCCAATTTTCAGAACTTTTTAACTGCTCATTATCCGGCGGGTGCTTTTATGACCAGTGGCGGGAATTTCTTTGTTGATGCCGATCATGCGGATATACAGGCAGAAGATACATTGTTTTTAAATTCAATGAACTTAATGAGTATAGAAGGAGTTCAGGCGTTTGAAAATCTGGTTTATTTGAGCTGTTATGACAATCAAATAACTGGACTTCCTGCGTTACCGGTGAACTTAGATCTTTTAGAATGCAGTAGTAACCAGTTGACTTCTTTGCCTGTATTGCCAATGAATTTAAGATTGATATATTGCTCTGATAATCAATTGACTTCTTTGCCGGGTTTGCCGAATTCCCTTATTGGACTAAATTGTGGTCGAAATCAATTAACGGCTTTGCCTGCTTTACCAGGAATACTTATAGGCCTGGATTGTCCGAATAATCAAATTGCCGTAATTCCGGGATTACCAAATGGTTTAACAGCGCTTAATATTTCCAGTAATCCTGTGAATTCTTTTCCAACGTTGCCGGCCAGCTTGCATTCTTTAATTTGTGATAGTATTCAATTGACCGCGCTTCCTGCTCTTCCTCCAACATTGACTGGGTTGTCTTGTTCAGGAAATATGTTAACAGTATTACCAGCTTTGCCGGGTACATTGAACCTACTTGTTTGTTATGGAAATCAATTAACCTCCCTTCCGAATCTTCCGGCTACGTTGTATTATCTTAATTGTGCATCTAATCAACTAACATCCTTGCCTGAATTACCTGATGGCTTACAAACTCTGAATTGTGTAGGGAATAATATTCATTGTTTTGGAGAATTTCCGTTGTCCCTTACAGGTGTTTTTATAGCGAACAACCCATTTACCTGTCTGCCAAACTATATTCCTGCAATGGATCCGGCAACATTAGCTTATTCCTTATGTATTGAGAATGACCCGGTTAATAACCCGAATGGTTGTGCCGCGGCAACCGGAATTGAAGGGACGGTTTTTCATGACGCAAACAGCAATTGTATCAGTACCGGGCAAACACTCACTTATGTTCCGATGTCTCTATTTGATTCAAACGGTTCGTTGATTACATCGTCTACGAGCCTGGCTAACGGAGATTATTATTTTTCGGCAGTTCCGGGAACTTATGCATTGAGTATTGATACAGTAAATCTGACAGATGTTCTCCAGGTAACCTGCCCATCGGGAATTACATCTACGGCAACAGTTCCTTATGCAGATACGGTAGTTTCAGGCGGAGATTTCGGATTGGTTTGTGACGGTTATGATTTGGGAGTACAATCCATCACTCCTAACGGCTGGTTTTTTCCGGGTCAGGTACACACCGTGGAAATCCTGGCCGGTGATTTAACTGCTCCATATAACATGCACTGCGCTTCCGGGATTTCAGGAGAAGTGAGCATTTCGGTTGCAGGTCCGGGAACTGTTACTTTTCTGGGGTCTCCGATAAGTGTTTCAGGAAATATAGCCGTATACGCCGTTGCGGATTTCGGAGCGCCGGGAGCGATGGAGTTTTTTGTATCAGTACTGACAGATACAACAGCCCAGGGCGGAGATGAATTCTGTGTTTCTGTTGCGGTTTCCACAACGGCGGCGGGAGAATTGAGCTCCTCGAATAATGGATTAAGCTACTGCTATGAGGTCGTGAATTCTTACGATCCGAATATCAAACAAACATATCCGGAAATTGTTGAACCGGGCTATGATGATGAGTTTACTTATACGGTTTATTTTCAAAACACGGGAAATGCTCCGGCATTCAACATTCGTTTGGCCGATACGCTGGATGCAAACCTGGACTTAACGACTTTTAAAGCAGTGAACGCCAGTCATGAGTTCAATACGGTTGTAAATGCTTCAACACGCCTGTTGACCGTTCGTTTTCCGAATATCATGCTGCCCGACAGTGCCAGCGACCCGCAGGGCTCAATCGGCTTTATTCAATACCGGGTAAAACCACTTTCGGGATTGCCGCATGGAACAACCATTCACAATACGGCGTACATCTATTTCGATTACAATGCCCCGATCGTAACGAATACTACAGAGAATTTGTTTACCGTTGGTTTGGGTCTGAACGAATTCCAGGCAGAAACTATTCAGCTCTATCCGAATCCGGCAGAAAATGAGTTCTTTGTTCACGCTGAAACTGAAATAAATCAAGTCACACTTTCTGACATCAACGGGAAGCAAGTTGGCATTTATTTTCCAAATGCAAAAACAGCTTCAGTGAATGTTTCGGATCTGAAACAAGGAATTTATCTCGTAACGCTTAAAACAAACCAATCAGTTACTACAAAACGTTTGATTGTTCGCTGAGAATAGAAATAGAACAAATAAGCAGGGACGGGATTAATCGCGTCCCTGCTTATTTACTTAGAAAGCAAAGCCAGCAAAGCAAAACTCGCCAACCAGTGTTCGCCCATGTAATCCCCGTCTACAATGTTCGGAAGGGATGTCCGGATGTGCTGATCCGCAATGGCATTCAAATGCTTCAATTCCGGTAATGTTTTCGTAATTCCGTATAAACACCAGGCTCTGCTGAAATTCAATCCGTCCAGATGTACCAGGTGGCCGTCCGAACGATCGGAAACCTTTCCGGGTTCAAGTGCGAATTTCTTGCTGAATAATTGAGGGGCGAACTGTTTCAGCCACTTTTTAAACTCGTCTTTGGACAGGATTCTTCGCATGATGTCTATTTCTTCAAAACCTCCCGAAAGGAAATCGTAACCGCTTGGCTCCAAATGGAGCGGATAATTTTTATCGTTGAAATAGAAATCCCGCGCGCGTTTTTCAATGACATTTTTCAGGGAATCGTTCGAATGTGCCAGTGCGTAATCGTAAGCGAAAGTCAGCCCGAAAGCTGTATTGATGTGATCTCCGGAACGAATGGCATAATTCAGTTTCGGCAGAAAGTCGATGTACTTTTTGCAAAACAGATCGGATAAGGGCTCCAGGTTTGCGCTCAGTTCTTTTCCCGCCGGATGCTCCCAGTTTTCGAGTTCCAATTGCAATTTCAACAGCCAGTTCCAGCCGTAAGTGCGTTCAAAAGATCCGTTATTCTTTACACCGAAAGATTCGATTTCCTTTTGGATATTAGCTTTGCTGAGATTGGTCCGCAGCAGCAGCAATACCGAATCGGTTGCCAGTTCGGGGTATTTGCTGAGTATTTTTACCATGAGCCAATGGCCGTGAACGGAAGAGTGCCAGTCGAAACAACCGTAGAATGAAGGATGAAGCTCGGCGGGCGATTTCAAATCTCCTCTTTCATTCAAAACCTGTCCCAATTTGTTCGGATATTCTTTTTGAATACATTTCATGGGAAGGCTCAGCAATCTTTTTGCTTCTGTCAGTGAAATTTCCTGCGCGGAAGCAAGTGTTGCAAGGAAAAGGAATGTTACGGTCAAAAACTTCATCAGTTGCGATTTCTTTCAAATGTAGGATTATTTTTCTTCCGCTGAATGATGCGTAACTTTGTATTCTTGTAAGGAGAACGAAATCATGGAAAACCAGGCAGAAGAACGGAAAATCATTCACATCGATATGGATGCGTTCTATGCTTCTGTGGAACAAATGGACAACCCGGAACTGAAAGGTAAGCCGATTGCTGTTGGCGGAAGCAAATTGCGTGGTGTGGTTGCAGCGGCAAGTTATGAAGCCAGGAAATTCGGAGTGAAATCAGCGATGCCAAGTTCCACGGCGGCACGTTTATGTCCGGACCTGATTTTTGTGCGCCCCCGTTTTGAGCGTTACCAGGAAATTTCTGCGCAAATCAGAGCTATTTTTCACGAGTACACGGATTTGGTAGAGCCACTTTCCCTGGATGAAGCTTTTTTGGACGTGACAGCCAATAAAAAAGGCCTTCCGTCGGCAACTTTATTGGCAAAGGAAATCCGTGATCGCATCCTGAAAGAAGTCGGGCTGACTGCCAGCGCCGGGATTTCGATCAATAAGTTTACGGCCAAAATTGCCTCAGATGTCAATAAACCGAACGGTCAGTTGACTGTGGGGCCGGATGAAGTGGAAGCTTTTTTAGAGAAATTGCCCATTGAGCGGTTTTTTGGAATCGGAAAAGTAACGGCTGCCAAAATGAAGGAACTGGGCGTGCGGAATGGCAAAGACCTGAAGAAAAAGAGCATGACTTTCCTCACGCAGCATTTTGGGAAACAAGGACTTCATTTTTACAACATTGTGCGTGGAATTCATCGCAGTCAGGTAAAGCCTGATCGCATCAGGAAATCCTTTGCTGTTGAGCACACCTATTTTTCGGAAATTTATTCCAAACATAAAATTAGGGAGAAGCTGGAAGAGATTGCTGTTGACCTGGAACGCAGGATGGAGAAACGTTCCATTGCGGGAAAGTGTGTCTCGATTAAAGTCAAGTATGCTGATTTCACCACCCAAACCCGCGCAAAGACCATTACAGAATACATGTGGAATAAAAACGATTTCTTTCCTTTGGTAGAATCATTATTGGATCATCTGGAAGTAGAAAAACCTGTTCGTTTGCTGGGAATCTCGCTTTCCAAATTGAATACGGAAGACGAAGAACCGGACCGGAACAAGCAATTAACACTTCAATTCTGATTACAGCCTGATCCGCAATCCGATTCCCACGCCGAAAGCAGGATTTCTCGGTGCATCGATTTTCCATCTCAATTGCTGGGAAAGTGTATGATTGAACGTCCCAAAACCAAACAGTTCAGTTCTACCGAAGGAATAAACCAATTCCGGGCGCAGCCAAACGGAACAGCCGAACGGACGGAATTTCGGAGCACTTAAATCCGGATGTGTGAACTTGCTTGAAACATGACCGTAAGCGAACTCTGCACCGGCTGAAAGGCGGGTTCGCAGTTTATTGCCAATTGGAATGGAACACGCGAAACCAATCGGCAGAACGATGGAGTTTACCCGGAATGATTGCTTTTCAGACCAGCGAATCGTATCGGGAGAATTGGGAACCGGTTGCGGAACGCCCGAACTTACCCCGTCGATCGGAATTTCTATTCTTTCCAGGTTGCCGTATTGCACAATCTCAGAAGAACGGAAACCAATTCCTGTCAGAACTTCCCAGCGCTGTGCAAATTGCCGGTTGATTTCCACTTTTCCGTAGAAAGTAGAAGCATGCACCTGCGCATTTTCTCTTTTGAAGGCAATAAACGGCTCATCGCTGAAACCGGAAGCCCGTCTTTTTTCGCCTTCCCAGTAGGTCAATACCGATAAGGACCATTTTCCCGCTTCTTTGTTTGAACCCGCGCGTTTGAGTACTTCTGAAATGGCTAACGAATCAGAATCGGGAACCGTGGCAGTACTGGTATCCGGTTTGTTTGCTGCAAGGACTTCCTGTTCAGCTGGTATACGATCTGTTGATTTTACCGGATCTGTGATTGCAGGTATTTCTTGTTTGTTCTGCTCAAGCAAGTGTTCAGGTGTTTTCCCGGCTGTTGAAACAGGTTCGCTTTTCAGGATAAGTTTGGAAGTGGTCTTAGTGATAAGAACGTTTGGGGAGGTAGAATGAGAATGAGAATGAGAATCCAAAGCAGCCAGCCGCGGCTGATCGCTTTGGATTAAATGAGAATGAGAAACAGCCCCGGTAGTTATCGGGAGAGTGTTAGAGGCTGAAGATTTGGAAGTTTTTCCGGAAGCCTTTCTATCAGCATTAGATTTATGTTCAGCGAGTCTGTTTTGGGAGGTAAGCAGCTTAGTTGGTTCAATCTTCTTACCGGAAGGATAAAGTGATAAGGTTGCGGCCAATGCGGATAATCCGAAAAGAACCGGGAAAAGAATGAACAGGAATCTCCGGCGCTTCTTTTTGGAAGCGATCGCATGATCGATATTCTCCTTCACGTAGGTGTCGGGAGTGAATGTCAATCCGTCCAATTCATCTTGAAACAACAGGTCTATTTCATCAGGCTCTTTCATCGTTTCTTTTTTTTTCCAGGTTATTTTTAAGCCAATCACGTGCTCTTGTTAATTGTGATTTGGAAGTTCCTTCGGATATTTCCAGGTATTCCGCAATTTCTTTGTGAGTCAGGTTGTCCATGACAAACAAGTTGAAGATAGTACGGTAGCCTGCCGGCATAGCGTTTAACAGCCTTAATAATTCCAGTTGTTTGTTCTCGCTGCTGTTTTCGGTGTCATAAATTTCAACAGTTGATTCGAAGAAGTTCTCATCTTCTTTCAAAACCAATTTTCGCTGTCGTTTTAATAAATTAATCGCTGTGCGGATAGTAATGGTTTTTATCCACGGGCCTAGCGGTAATTCCGGGTTGGCCTTTCCGCAGTTCTCGTACACTTTGATAAACGCTTCCTGGAGAATATCCTGCGCATCATCCCGGCAATTGGAGTAACGCATACAGACACCAAGCATAGAAGGGGCATACTTTTCGTATACCCGGTCAAAAGCTTTTTTATCGCCCTTGATGAATGCTTCTATGTGTTCCTCCATCTGTTTTATTACACCATTTTAGATATTTCTAGCGCTGAAGCGTTAAGTAAAATCCGCAGGCACCTTCACCGGTCGACTTTTTGTTTTCATCAATCAGTAATTGATTCCCGGAGAATACAAACTGTCCCAACTCATTGGCATCGATTACTAAGTAGTTTCCGTTAGCGTTCGAAATTTGCTGAAAAGGATATGTTCCCGAAGGTAAGTAATAATAGGTGGAATTACCAACCGTATTGTTAACAGTCAACGTGCCGGTTGATGTATTGAAACTCCAGGAAATATCACCGGCTGCATGTGTTTCGTTGGCCCCGCTGATTCCGCCATGAATACGCATCAGGTACCATTTTCCGTCAATGGTGCTTTTTGGGGTGCTGCTTGTGGTTGTTGGTCTTGTTTCTTTTTGACATGCCGTAAACGTGAACGTCAAAAGCAAAAGGAACGCGCTGTGAACAAGTGTTTTCATGTGTCTAAAGATTATTGATAGCAACTTATTGTTTAACAATTCGCCGGGTAAAGGCATTTCCGTCCGGGTCTGTTAAAGTGACCATGTAAATTCCCTGTTCCAGGTAAGACAGATCAATAGGCGGGTTTTCAGGTAACTGTTCCCCGGAATAAACCAGCTTCCCTGTCATGGCATGCAGTTCCATTTTTCCGACAGGGAAGGTTGTTTTGAACGTAAGCTCATGGTGGAATGGATTGGGATAAACGTCGAAGCCACCGGAAGTAAATTCCTGAATTCCAAGGAAAGGATCGATGTGGAATTCCAGGGTATCTGTATCGTGAACGGTTGCCTGCCCATTTGTAGTAATAGATACCAGCAACCGGAAATCTCCCGCTCCCGGGTTATCAATAGGGATCGTATCCTTACGGTCGCAGATATAAGTGATCATCCCGATGGTATAATCCAGCGACAGAAAAATGTCGTTTCCCTGCTGCTCTGCGTGTATACTGTTTAACTGACAACCACCATAAGGGAAAATAGTGTGGCAGACTACTTTCAATGCGTCGTTTGAAGTTGGATTTGCGGGGATTAGTTTTAAGCTGTCAATGCCCGGAAGTTGCTGTGCAAAGGTGTGACCGGACAAGAATAGTAAACCTGCAATTAAAAATTGCTTTAATCGGATATTTTTCATTGTGTTCATTTTTTGTTTAGTTCATTGCAATGCGCCGGCGCTAATGTGTTTCGAAGGGAATACAAAACAAAAAAGGAAAGGGTTGCATGCGGGCGAAATTTTTTTCGGAAATTTGCAATCCGGTCCGGAAAAGGAGCGATCTGCAGTTTTATCTAATTCTGTATGTAATAAAGATAAATCTGTCTGTAAAACGTTGGTTCAGGCTTTCTTCAAACGCATTTACTACAGATTTATTTACAATTCCCTTGTTAATAAAAAATAGAGTTTCTATCTTTGCACCCCTCAAAGTGGATTTTGGGGATATTGTCTTATTTAAAAATTAAGGTTAGTGAATACTTTAAGTTACAAAACTGTTTCTGCTAACAAGGAAACCGCTGATAAGAAGTGGTTGTTGGTAGATGCTGAAGGCCACACAGTTGGTCGTTTGGCAAGTGAGGTAGCGAAGTTAGTACGTGGAAAACACAAGCCAAACTTCACACCGCACGCTGACTGTGGAGATAACGTGATTGTTATCAATGCAGCAAAAGTGTCGTTCTCCGGAACAAAATTGGAGAACAAAGAGTACGTTCGATACACTGGATATCCAGGAGGACAACGTTCATTGACTGCGCAAGAGTTATTGCAACGCAGCCCTGAACGTGTAATCGAAAAAGCGATTAAAGGGATGTTGCCAAAGAATACTTTGGGTCGTCAGCTTTACAGAAATGTAAAAGTTTATGCTGGTGCAGAGCACAAGCATGAGGCTCAAAACCCTGAGGCTATTAACTTAAAAGCTAATAAATAACGGATATGGAAGTAGTAAACGCATTAGGAAGAAGAAAAACTTCAGTTGCTCGTGTATACTTGATGAAAGGTACGGGCAAGATGACAATTAATAAACGTGATTACAAGGAGTTCTTTCCGGTAGCTATTTTGCAGGGGAAAGTTGAGCAGCCGTTCAACTTGACTGATACTTTAGGTCAGTATGACATTAAAGTAAACGTAGCAGGAGGAGGAATCAACGGACAAGCAGAAGCTATCCGTTTGGGTATTTCACGCGCTTTGGTAGAGGTATCAGGAGATTTCAAAACATTGTTGAAAGCAGAAGGTTTAATGACACGTGACCCTAGAATGGTTGAGCGTAAGAAACCAGGACAGCCGAAAGCACGTAAGAAATTCCAGTTCTCTAAACGTTAATTTGAATTTTATTTTCCTGCTTTGGCGGGAGGGTTGTTTAGTATCCAAGCACAAAGTAACCTCCAGGTTAAGCCTGAACCCTTTGTTTAGCTGATTACTAAGGAACGTAAACAATTAAAAAAAAAAGTATGTCTAAAGTAAATTTTGATAGTTTATTAGAAGCGGGTGTTCACTTCGGACACTTAAAAAGAAAATGGAACCCGGCAATGGCGCCGTATATCTTTGACGAGAAAAAAGGTATCCACATTATTGACCTTAATAAGACAATTGCACATCTTGATCAAGCTTGTGCGGCAATGAAACAAATTGCTAAGTCGGGTAAAAAAGTACTTTTCGTAGCTACTAAGAAGCAAGCAAAAGAAATTATCACTGATAAAATTTCAGCGATTAACATGCCATTCGTAACTGAGCGTTGGTCTGGTGGTATGTTGACAAATTTCCAAACAACACGTAAGTCTATCCGTAAAATGGTGTCTATCGACAAAATGAAAACGGATGGTACATGGGAGACTTTGAACAAGCGTGAGCGTTTATTCAAAACTCGTCAGCGTGACAAACTGGAGAAAACTTTCGGTTCAATTGCTGACATGACTCGTCAACCGGCAGCGATCTTCATCGTTGATATCTTGAAAGAGCATATCGCATTGGCTGAAGCAAAACGTTTGGGTATCCCTACATTTGCAATGGTAGATACGAATTCTGACCCTCGTTTGGTTGATTTCCCTATCCCAGCGAATGACGATGCTACAAAATCAATTGCAATCATCCTGGATGCAATTTGCGGATCTATCAAAGAAGGTTTGGATGACCGTAAAGCAACTTCAACAAAGGATAAAGATGAGGCTCCTGCAGAAGAAGCAGCTGCTAAAGTTGAAGAGACAAAAGAATAATAGTAAAATAGCCCTGGCGTAACAGCCGGGGCATACATTTGCAATAAACATTTAAAAGATTTATAGTCATGGCAATTACTGCGTCAGATGTAAACAAATTACGCCAGCAAACAGGTGCTGGTATGATGGACTGTAAAAATGCATTGGTAGAAGCAAACGGCGATTTCGAAGCTGCTGTAGATATCCTGCGTAAAAAAGGTCAGAAAGTTGCTGCGAAAAGAGGTGAAAACGAAGCTTCAGAAGGGTTGGTTTTCGCTCAAACAAGCGCAGATAACAAAGTGGGTGTATTGTTAACGTTGAACTGTGAAACAGACTTCGTTGCTAAAAACGATACTTACCGCAATTTCGTTCAATCTTTGGTTGATATCGCAATGAACAACCTTCCTGCAACTGCAGAAGAGTTGAAATCATTGAAGTACGACGATAAATTGACTGTTGAGGAGAAAATTACTGAGCAAGTTGGTGTGATCGGTGAAAAATTGGATTTGTCAGGATATGCTGTTGTTAAAGGTGACACTGTTGTTGCTTACAACCACCCTGGAAACCAATTGGCTACTTTGGTTGCTTTGAACAAAGGAGGTGAGTCAGTTGCTGAAGCTGGTCGCCAGGTTGCTATGCAGGTTGCAGCAATGAACCCGATCGCTTTGAACAAGGACGGAGTTGATGCACGTACAATTGAGCGTGAAATCGAAGTTGGTAAAGAGTTGGCAATCCAGGAAGGAAAACCGGCTGATATGGCTGAGAAAATCGCTCAGGGCCGTTTGACTAAATTCTTCAAAGAAAATACTTTGTTAAGCCAGGAGTTCATCCGTGACAACAAAGTAACTGTTGAGCAGTTCCTTGATTCAACTGAAAACGGGTTGACTGTTACTGAATTCAAACGTTTCTCTTTGAGCTAATCCTCATTGGAAATTGAAAATATAGAAATCCTGTCCGTTTGGGCAGGATTTTTTGTTGGTAACAACAGTTGGCCCCCGATTAATCGCGGGTTTACTGTTGTTTTTTTACATCAAATTCATTCCCGCAATCCAGGCATTTGTACACGTCTTTCCGGTAGAGCGGGAAAATAAACAGCAGGAAGGAAGCAATGGCCGAAAGCACCGCTCCAACGCTTTTCATGGATTTATGCCCCGATTCAATATGTGTTGACTGGCATTTCGGGCAGGAGATTACCTGTTCGTCGTCCGTGGTATAAGGAGTTTGCTCCAGTTCCAGGACCACATTTTTTGCGTGCACCAAATCTTCTTCGTTGATCTTCAGTTTGATTCCGCCTACCAAATTGGAGTAAAGCGGATTTACACTTACAATATTCTCATCAAACAGGAAACAGGTAATTCCCTCACTTTCCAGCTTAATTTTCAGTATGTGAGCGTCGATTGAATTGTCGAATGTTTTAAAAGTGATAAGTCCCATTCAAATTGGATTTCTACTCTAAATTAGCGAATTATTCCTCCACAAATGGCTTTTCCTTTTCCGATCTTCAAAGATTCCCACTATATTTGCGCAACTTCTTTCAATAATTATGAAATACCGTCGCATTCTGCTCAAATTAAGTGGTGAATCCCTTATGGGAGATAAACAATTTGGAATTGATAACCAGCGGCTTAGTGAATATGCTAAGCAAATCAAGGAAATTCATGAGTTGGGTGTAGAAGTGGCAATCGTAATCGGTGGAGGAAATATTTTCCGCGGTGTTCAGGCCGAAGAAGGTGGAATGGACCGTACGCACGGAGATTACATGGGTATGTTGGCAACGATGATCAATTCCATGGCACTTCAGGCGGCGCTGGAATCTGCGGGTCTTCAGACAAGGCTTCAGTCGGCAATTGAAATGAAGGAAATTTCCGAACCTTATGTCAGAAGAAGAGCCGTGAGACACCTGGAAAAAGGCCGTGTGGTTATTTTCGGTGCGGGAACAGGAAACCCTTATTTTACAACTGATTCAGCGGCATCTTTGCGTGCCATTGAGATCAATGCAGATGTGATTTTAAAAGGGACTCGCGTAGATGGAATTTACACGGCAGATCCGGAGAAAGATCCGACCGCTACCAAATTTGATACAATCACGTTTGAAGATGCATACAGCCGCGGATTGAAAGTAATGGATATGACCGCTTTCACGCTTTGTATGGAAAATGACCTGCCTATTATTGTTTTCGATATGGATACTCCCGGAAATCTGAAGCGATTGATGGCAGGTGAACAAGTTGGAACAATTGTAAAAAATTAATAGTTCAATTTAGATAAATTATGACCGAAGAGTTAGAACTAATTTATGATGATCTGAAATCATCCAATGCGAAATCATTAAGCCACCTGGAAAGCGAATTGACGAAAGTGAGAGCCGGTAAAGCCACGCCTTCCATGCTTTCAGGAGTAATGGTGGATTATTACGGTTCTCCGACTCCGATCCAGCAGGTTGGAAATGTCAATACAATGGATGCACGTACATTAACAGTGCAGGCATTTGAGCGTTCCATGCTGAATGAAATTGCAAAGGGAATCCTGAATGCAAACCTGGGATTGAATCCTCAGAATAACGGGGAACAACTGATCATTCAAATTCCGCTTCTGACAGAAGAACGCAGACGTGATTTGGTAAAAAAGGCAAAAGCCGAAGGAGAGCACGCAAAAGTGGGTATCCGGAATAACCGAAAGGATGCTATTGATATGGTTAAAAGCCTGAAGGCAGACGGCCTTTCGGAAGACATGACCAAAGATGCAGAAAATGAAATTCAGAATATTACCAACTCTTTCATCAAGAAAGTGGATGATTTGGTAGATCTGAAAGAAAAAGATATAATGACGATCTGATGCGTACCAGTCTATTCATCGCTTCACTTTTTGTTCTTTTTTCCTGTGCCAAACAGCGTATGATCGACCGTTTGGAAGGAAGATGGAATTATTCCAAAATGCTGAAGAACAACGGTGAATATGTTTACCATTCGGAAGTTTATGAATTTACAGGGGGAGACAAGGACAATGATGCCGGTTTCCCCTTTGTTGTTTACGGTCAGGATACGATTCACGGTACTTATCGCATTACTAAGAAGAATGTGATCAAGGTAAAAGAAGACCTGGGAGGTGAGGAAATTGACTGGCTGATTGAAGACATGGATAAAAACTCGCTGGTTTTCCGGATAGCGGAAGGAGTGGTGTTTTTGGACAAGCAACAGTAAGGAAAGGTAATTCCACTTTCAATTCTCGTGAAACCCGCTAAAATACTGGTTAAATCCCGCACTTTCGGGATGCGTAATTTTGAGACAGAGGATTAGAACAGTTGGGGATTCTCCATGGGAATTTCTACCAGCCCGGCTCCACCGGAATAATACAAATACCCCTTGATCGACTGCATTCCGATTTCCTTCAACACTGTCATATAACCCAATACTTGTTTCACGTGCTTGTCACTTTTTTCCCCGGTCTTAAAATCGATAACTATAGTTTGCTCATCCGAAACGATCAGTTTATCCGGTCGCAAACGTGTTTTGGAATCGAAGATCAGCGTACGTTCGTTCAGGTGTTTGCCTGCTTCAAATAAGCTTACCAACAGTTGATTTTCAAAAGCTTCTTCTAACAGAATAGTCAGTTTTTCCTCGAAATCCTGCTCGATCTCTCCTTTCAAAAGGCCTGTTTTCAAAGCTGAAAAAGCAGTTTCTTTCGAATGGGATTTTTCCATAATAAAATGGAATTGCTTCCCGATCCGCTGCTCCATGGTCAGGCTGTCTTCTTCCTGTTCTTTGGTCGACTGAATGCTGATTTCCGGGAACCACAAAAAGTTGCGAATGGATAAAGGGCTGTAATCAGAAGTGTTTTTCCGCGAATGGTGTTTGATTTCCGGAGCTTCCCCATATTTCAGGTGAAAGCCATTTTCTTGCGGAGTTTCCGGAAATAAAGTCGTTAAGATCGTATTAAATTTATCGTAAAAACTGTTCCGGGAACCTTTTAAATTGAGCGCATACAAACGATCCTGCGGACGGGTGAAAGCAACATACAACAGGTTGATAGCGTCCATTTTTTGAGCGGCATCTTCCTTTTCCGCTTCGATCTGGATGGCGGGAATGGCGGACTCAAACTTGCTCATCTTCGTTTCGATGATGTGGTCGTTGATCTCCATTAAAAACGAATCGTTGTTGTTTCCTTCACTGAAAAAATTAAAGGAAGGGATAATCACCACCGGAAATTCCAGTCCTTTTGATTTGTGAGCGGTCATGATTTGTATGGCCTGCTCGTTTTCAGAGAGCTGAACACTGAATTTACTCCGGTTCTTCTCATAATAATTGATGAATTCCATGAGGTCCGGACCGTTTGACATGTCGAACTGGTATGCAAGATCGAGTAATTGCTGCAGGTAAGTGTTTTCAATGGAATCCAGTCCTACCAGCATTAAAAAATCGACCAGCAGGGAATAAATGTTTTGAAAACTGGCATCCAGAAAGTCTTCATTCAGGCGGCTGTTTTCGAAGAAAAGCTGTTCCGAAAAATAGGATTTGGAGTCAGCGGCGTCCACCCAAAAGCAAGCTCCGTAAGTTTCAAACGCATCTTCTTTGTCCAGGATTTCAAAGTAGAAATAGGCAAATTGCATGGCGCGCTGAAAGTCGAAACGGTTGACCTTCCATTTGCAATAACAGATAGCCAATTGCACGTACTGATCGCTGTTTACCAACAGGGAGTCGGAAGAAACGATTTGGTACCCGCGCGACTTCAGGAAATTCGCATATTGGTTGCAATCGCGTTTTTTTCGTCCCAAAACGCAGATTTCATGTGGTTTATATCCGTCTGCAATGCATTGTTGCACCCATTTCAATAATTGGCTGTTTGTGAATTTGGCGGTGTCGAGATCCTTTTGCGGATTCATCAGCAATTCCACATAACCGCCTTTTTTGCCTTTCGGATTTTGCTTCAGATGCTTATAAAACTCCTGACCACTTTCCGGCATGAATTGCAGTAATTCTTCAAAGAACAGGTTGTTGAAGTTGACGATTTCAGCTGCCGAACGCCAATTATCCTCCAAACCCTCCACGATTCCCATTTTCTGAAAGAATTGCGAACGCAGTTTGATGGAGGGTTCTTCTTCCGGGTTGTAAATTTCAGGCAAAGCGATAAACTGCTCTGCTACACCGTTCTTAAACCGGTAAATGGATTGCTTCGGATCGCCGACAATGAAATTGAAATAGTTTCCTCCCAGGGAATTGTGGATCAGCGGAACAATATTCAGCCACTGCAGGCGCGAAGTATCCTGGAATTCATCCAGAAAGAAGTGATTGAACCGGGAACCCAAACGCTCATAGATAAACGGAGCATCTTCATTCTGAACCAATTCAGCAACCAGTTTGTTGAATTCACTTACACGGATAATGGATTCCTTGTTGCGGATATCGTCCATGCTGAGCGCCAGTTCTTTCAGAATGGAAAGCAAATGGAACTGTTGAATTTTGAAATCCAATTCAATCCAGTAAGGGCTTTTTTCCGCAATGAAACGCAGAAAATCCACATAAGCAGGGGAGAATTGCGTCTCTTTTCCTTCTTCAATTGTCTTCAGGATATTCTTCAGATTGGCGTCGGTGCGTTTACTGTCTTTGAGGAAAGGAATTGGTTCCGCAGGCAGTTTCAGATTGAAAATTATCGGATTGAAGGTGGTGGTTTTCCCAGCAAAAGCATTGGCGTCCACACCTGTTTCCAGGAGCAAACGGTTCAGCGAATTCAAACGGATCAACAGTTCTTCTTTTTCTGCTTTGAACTGCAGTTTCCAGAGTTCCAGCTGTTCCTTATTGAAATCTGTTTTGGAAAGAGTCCGGATGATCTGGAAATACCCTTCGTTGGTCAGTACTTTGGCTTTCGACAAAAGGATTTTCTTCAGGTTCCAGTCGTTTTCTTCTTCCAGATTCGATTTTGCGAAATTCAAGGCAAGCTGGTAGAGCTTCGTTTGATTCTTCGCGTCAATATTGCTGAGCAATTCATCAATCGCTTTTTCAAGAATCAGCGTATCGTCCAGTGAAATTTCGAATGTTTCGGGTAAATCGAGGTCACGGGCAAAAGAACGGATCAGCCGCAGATTGAATTTGTCAATGGTCATCACATTGAAATCTTCATACTGATGCAGGATTTTCCGGAGGACTACCCGCGCCCTGCTACGGATTGCTTCTGGAGTTGTACCTACAAAACCGGCAATTTCTTCCAGGTAAGCCGTTGACTCTTCTTTTCCGTTGGCAAGCTTATTCAAATCGCTCATGATCCGCGATTTCATCTCGATACTTGCCTTGTTGGTGAAAGTCATTGCCATGATCTGACTGATTTCGGCCCTGTCGTCATTTTCAGAGAGCAGCAAACGCAAATAATTACGCACCAGATTGTACGTCTTACCACTTCCGGCAGAAGCGTTTACGATCAAAAAAGGCTTGCTTACATCCGAATTCATACCGATCAATCAATAATCTCCCGAAATTACCGAAAATCCGCCGGAAGCCCTTTGTTTTTTTAGGAATTCTCTGAGCATTGGCTTAAATTTGGGAAAACATCTCAATGAAACATCTTTCGATTCTTGCGTTGCTTGTATTTGTTGCCTTATTCTCCTGCAATAAGGACAATGATGAATCGCCCGGTCACGGTGATATGGCAACTCCTCCCGAAAGTATTTTAAGGATGCAGCCGGTTTTCGGCTCGACCAATCTGAAACTGGATTCTGTTTATACATTGAGCAATGGTTTCGAAGTCAAAATAATTGAATTGAAAGCTTATTTTACAGATATCCAGGCAGGTGGAAATACTTTGAAAGATGCCGCTTTGTTTGATTTCAGATTGCATGGAGATCTTGTTTTTGATGTTACCGGAATCGGTCCGGGTGCTTCCACGTTCATTCAATTCGGAATAGGTGTCCCGGGTACGATCAATCACAATGATCCGAGCCTTTTTCCTGCGTCCAATCCTTTGAATATTGCCATTGCGAATGACATGCATTGGGATTGGAATCCGGGATACATTTTTTTCAAAGTAGAGGCAAAGGTGGATACGATTGCAGACGGAATTACGAACTGCGATCACAATTTGGTGTATCACGTCGGAACGGATGGATACTATACCTCAAAAACAGTCAATAATATCCAGTGGACTCAATCCGATGGTGTCAGTACGAAACTATTTAACAGCAGGCTGAAACTGGATATGAAGAATTTCTTTGAGAACCCGGGTAGCCCGATCGATGTGAAAACAGAGTTCACCACGCACAGTATGGCTTCTCAAAGTGCACTAACAGAAAAAGTGCGGCAGAATTTCGCAGCATCCATCAGTGCATTATGAGTCGTTTCTTTTTTGGAATATTGGGGTTGTTGATTCTTTTTCTGGCATGTACGAAAGAAAAAGTGGGGTATGATCCGACTTCGTACACTTTGAAGATCCCGAGCCATTTTCCACAAATGAATATTCCGGCAGATAATCCCATGACAGAAGAAGGTGTTTTGCTGGGAAGAATGCTTTTTTACGAAAAGCAATTGTCGTTGACCAATACGATTTCCTGCGGTTCCTGTCACGCACCGGATGCCTCATTTTCGGATGTAAATCAGTTTTCCCAGGGAGTAAACGGAGCTATTGGTGTGAGGAATGCAATGGCATTGATTAACCTCGGATGGCAAACCAGTTACTTTTGGGACGGACGGGCGCATACGCTGGAAGAACAGATTTTGGAACCGGTTCAAAACCCCATTGAAATGCACATGCAATGGAAAGATGCCGTGGCGCGCCTGAAATCAGATGTTGTTTACCGTAACCAGTTCTACAAAGCATTCGGTGTGATCGATTTTGACTCAAGTCACGTAGCGAAAGCACTGGCGCAGTTTTTGCGGACCATGATTTCCGGTGAATCCAAATACGATGTGATGTATAAGTTTGCAAATAATATTCCGCTGACTTCCTCCGAGTTGGCAATTAAAAATTCAATCACAAACGAAGAGTGGGCCGGATATGATTTGTTTAAAGACTTAAACGGAGCAGATTGTTTTCACTGTCATAACGGAACTTTGATGCAGGTTCAGAAATTTTCAAACAACGGGTTGGATGCTGTTTTTTCGGATTTGGGTAGGGGAGCAATAACCAATAACCCGAATGACAACGGGAAATTTAAGGTTCCTTCGCTTCGAAATATTGCACTTTCAGCTCCTTACATGCACGATGGAAGATTTGCGTCATTGGATGATGTAATTGAACATTATTCGACTGGAATTCAACATTCTGAAACAATCGATCCACTGATCGAATTTGCAAGTGTGGGCGGTGTTCATTTGAATACGGAACAACGTAATCAGTTGAAAGCCTTTTTATTAACGTTAACAGATCATAATTTTGTAACTAATCCTGACTTTAAACCGTTAAACCCTTAACGAAGTAAGTCTAATTGTTAGTACATTTGTACAAGTGATATGGAAGAAATGGTAGACGAAAGAAGATTAACCACCGAGGAGAAAGCCTTGAAAATTAATCTAACAAGTGACATTTATGGTTGTTTCGCTGAAATTGGAGCGGGACAGGAAGTAGCAGCCAACTTTTTTAAAGCGGGAGGTAGTTCCGGAACCATTGCGTATACGCAATCGGCTTACGATATGAAAGTATCGGATGCGATGTATGGCGCTGCATCCAGGTATGTTTGTGAGCAGCGTTTGGTTACCATGCTTACAACAGAATACAATACCTTATGTGAGCGTCTTCCTAAAAAACAGGAAGTTGCCCGTTTCTTCGCATTTTGTAATACCGTTGAATCTTTAAATTATCACAAGACCAATCAGGGCCAGGGTTGGGTTGGATTGCGTTTCCAGTTGAAACAGGGAGGCGAGTTCAATGACATTATCCTGCACGTCAAGATGCACGATAATTCGCACAAGGCACAACAGGAAGCATTGGGGATTTTAGGTGTAAACCTGATTCACGCGGCTTACTTTTCAACGGATGATCTGGATGAATTCCTGACAAACCTGGTACACCGCATTCCAAGAGATCGTGTAGAAGTGGATATGTTACGTATTTCCGGACCGGACGTAGGATTGGCGGATAACCGTTTGATCGCTTTGAACCTGGTAAAAAGAGGAATGACAGACGCAACGATGTTTGACTTGTGCGGAACAGTTCTCCAACCTGCGGCAGCATTGTATAAAAAGAATATTTTGTTGATGCGCGGTCGTTTCAGACCGGTTACGAAAGTGCACTTGGACATGATCGCTCATGGAACGGAACAGTTCCTGAAAGAAGAAGGTGTTCGTGAAGATAACCTGTCGGTGATTTTCGAGCTGACCCTGAAAGATTTGACGGCAGACGGGAAAATTTCAGACAAAGACTTTATTGACCGCGCTGAACTATTGGAATCACTTGGATATACCGTGATGATTTCCAATTATCTGAAGCACTATAAAATGCTGGATTACCTGGCAACGATCGCACGTGGTCAGAAAATGGGAGTTATTGCCGGAATTTACAACCTGCATACCATTTTTGACGAACGCTATTACGACAATTTACCGGGAGGTTTATTGGAAGCTTTCGGAATCGGGTTCGGGCACAATGTGAAAATGTATGTGTATCCTGCATTGAATGTAGATACCGGTGAATTATATACGTTGGACGAATTGACCATTCCGAAACATTTACGCGGATTGGTGCAATTCCTGAAGGATAACAACAAGCTGGAAGCGATCTCGAATTTTGATCCGGAAGCATTGAAAATTCTTTCAGACGATGTATTGTCGAAAATCCGTGCGGGAATTACAAGCTGGGAACAGGATGTTCCGGAAAACGTGGTGAAAGCGATTAAGTACTACGAACTTTTCGGTTACGACAAAAAGAAAGACACGGTAAACGCTTAGTTCGCGGAGAGAATCCTGATTGTTAGTGAATTAGTGATCGCTTGGAAAACCAAGCCTGAAAAGTTTTGTTGGAAAAATTATTTAGTGTATAATTATTCCTTAAATTGGTCAGGGAAGCTGCTATTTCACGATACCTATGGTTCTATTTTCAGAAAGTCTACTTTTATCCAAACAAAAGCATTTGCTTTTAGCCTTTCTGTTCATTCATTGCACCTTTTCAGGTTTTTCGCAGCAAAAAAAATACGATCACGAACAATTCAATCGGGAAATCCAGCGCTTACGGGAAGAAATGATCGTGGATATTTCCAAAGCCAATGAAACCCTTCGCTTTTTAGACAACAAGTACAGTCATTTCCACAATGCGGAGATCAACTATAGCATCACCATTAAGAAGATCAAATTTTTCAGTGCTTATGGTGATTACGCCCGTGTAAAGTTTGAAATCAATAAAGCCAAACGCTTCCAGTTCTTCTTTAAAGTTAAAAAACAGGACAAATTATACCTCGATTTGTACAGTGCCGTGTACGAAAGTTTGGGTCAGGATTATGATGTGCTCATTGAAAAAGCGACTAAAATCCTGAATGAATCCAATAAGTCCGACAAATACCTGTTGCTGCAGTGTCGCCTGGTATTAGCCAACTGTTACAGTGAAAAGGGGGCATTTGACAAAGCAATGGTACAGATAGCTGCAGCCAAAGAATTAGTAACCAAAATGAGTGCTCCTTATAGTTTCCAGGTTGCGAATTCGGCGGGACAAGTCTATTTCTTCAATAACGATATCGGAAAAGCACTGAAGGAATTTCGGTTTGCCAAAAACCTTGCCCGGTTCAATCACTGGAAATTTGCGGAACAGTACGCCAATGCCAGTTTGGGTGAAATTTATTTGTATACCAATCAACTGGATTTGGCTAAGCCATATTTTGACAAAGTACTCAAAAACGAAAAATCCACGGAATTGCGCGATTTATTCCAGGTGTACGGATGTTTGGAGCACTATTACGAGCTAAAGAACAACATGGATTCTATGTATTATTTTTCAGTGAAACGCAATGAAGTGGATGACTTACTGGAAAATCTGCGAAGCGAAAACCTGGTTTTTGAATTGGAAAAGGACTTTCAGACGGAATCCAACCAGTATTTATTGGAAGAGGAGCGCGGGAAAAATCAGCAGCTTCGCTTAATCCTGATCCTGATTTTGATGAGCATTGTGGTAATCATCAGTATTTCGTACCTGTTTATCCGCCAGAAAAGTGATTCGAACCGCGTGCTTCAGCTTCAAAAAGAAGAAATCGATGATAAGAACAAAGAAATTTCGAATGCGCTGGCGATGAAAGAAAGCCTTTTGAAGGAAATTCATCACCGGGTAAAAAATAACCTGCAGGTGGTTTCGAGTATTTTGAACCTGCAATCCCGGAATGTACATGATGAAGAAGCACTCCGGATCCTGGAAGAAGGCAAGGAACGTATTCGTGCCATTGCTTTGATCCATAACCAGCTTCACTTGAATAATGATTCTGCATATGTGGAAATGGGAGCTTACCTGAATAAACTGATTTCTCAAATGGGCGAATCTTTTTCCAGTTACAACAAACACATCGAAGTGATCGTGAATGTGGAGGAGATCAACCTGGCGATAGATTATGCGGTTCCTGTGGGATTAATCATGTGTGAATTGCTTTCGAATTCCTATAAGCACGCATTCGCCAAACGACAAGAAGGAATCATTGAAATTGCATTGAAAAATAACCCGGAGAAAAGCCTCAACTACGAACTCCTAGTAAAAGACAACGGAATCGGATACAAAGGAAAAACGGAGTTTTTAGAACAATCTTCTACCGGTGTGGAAATTATCAGTGCTTTTATCCAGCAATTGGATGCCGATTATACCTATTTGAATTCCGGCGAAGGCTTCGGGTTGTTTATCGAATTTGCAATTGATGAGCGTCATTCCAAGTTAAATTGAGTTTTTTTTGATACTTTAGATTGAAAGTTTTGTCGTTATGCCGCATATTAAGAATGCCTTGTTGAGATTCCGGATTATTGACCGTGCCCTGAGAAATAATTATAAGCCTTATCCGACAAAAGCACAATTACGTGAGGCTTGTGAAGAAGCATTGTTCGGAAGCGTAGACGGGGCAAATATTTGTGATTCCACCATTGAGAAAGACATGTTCGCTATGAAGATGGAGCACGATGCGCCAATCAAATATTCCAAAAGATATAACGGGTATTACTATAGCGATCCGGAGTTTTCACTGGATGAAATTCCGCTGAATGAATCGGATATTGAAGCGATCCGTTTTGCGGCAAACACCCTGAGCCAGTTTAAGGACGTGGGCATGTTCAAGCAATTTGGCTTTGCGATCGATAAGATTGTGGACCGCGTGAATATTTCGAATGACATCAACGACAAATCCATTGAGCGTTTTGTAGAATTTGAAACTCCCGTTTCTTCGCGCGGAAGTGAATTCCTGAATCCCATTCTGAATGCGATCAAAGACGGAAAAGTCATCTATTTTGACTATGAAAGTTTCCAAACGCAAAAACGCAAAGCACGTAAAGTACTTCCGCTTTTACTGAAAGAATACCGCAATCGCTGGTACCTATTGTGTTACGACCTGATCAAGGAAGGAATCATTACGTATGGTTTGGACCGGATTTACGATCTTCAAAACTCGGAAGAAGTATTCCGTTCACCGATCCCGTTCAACCCGGACCAGTTCTTTGAGCACGCAATCGGGATTACGGCCAGTAACGGCAAGCCGGAAACCGTTGTTTTCAAAGCAGATAATATTGCAGCAAAATACATTGAATCGCAGCCTTTCCATGCATCGCAAAGACTGATCAAGGAAGGGAAGAACAAATCTACCTTCGAGATGAAAGTCTATATTTCGGAAGAATTGATCCGGAGCATCATGAGTTACGGAGGTGAAATCGTTGTGATAGAACCCGAATTATTGCGGAACCACATCATAGACCGGATCAAAGCCCTGGTAGAAAACTATCAATAGATCATTTTTTGATCAGGATTTGGGAGTTCGTTTTGGATTTTAAGATAAAAACACCTTCAACCTGGTCTTTAAAAACAACATCTGTGAATCCTTCGTGACAGGTCATTGTTAAACTCCCGGAAATATCTTCGCCGACCGAATTGAACACTTTCAGGGTTTCCAGTTCTGATTGATTACCGAAAACCCGGAAACGATCGATGATCGGATTCGGGAAGATCCTGATGTCGTTTTCCCCGATTTCCACTTTATTGTTGAACGAAATGGTTTTCAGAGATGTTTTCGTACCGTCAAAATCGTACTGATTGAGCCGGTAATAGCTGATTCCGTCCAGTGGATTGTCGTCCATTTTCTGATAAATTTCCTTCACGGAACTTTCGCCAGCGCCTTTGACGGTTAAAAGCCGGTTCCAGTCAATTCCATTCAAGGAGCGTTCCACTTCGAAGTAATCACTGTGGTGTTCCGATTCGGTTTCCCATTCCAAAAGAACGGATTGATCTACTTTCACGGCGGTGAAATCCAGGAATTCTACAGGAAGCGGATCTCCCAGAATATAATGAACCGTTCCGTTGAAAGCCCTGTTGGCCGTAACTGTCCCGAAAGGATAAGTAATTCCCGCTCCCCCATAAACGGTTAAATCGGAATTGGAAGTGATTGCTGAATAACCGGAATTGGTTGTGGTCAATACACCGGTAGACAGAATCGGATTGGAAGCCGTGATGTAGAAAGCATAGGTTTGTCCGGCAAGGATTGTTTTGTTGACCGGAACACTGATGGGTGTTGCCAGGTTCAGCCCGATACTCAAAAGAGAACCTTCCGATCCCAGTAAAGTCCAGCTTGCCGCATTGGTTTCGAATCCGACGTAAGTTCCGGTTTTGAAATAAACTTCATAACCTCCGACGGATAAAGCCGGTAGATTTGCATCAAAACACGAAATGGTTACGGTATTTGTTGCTGTGATGTCAAACATAACTCCTTTGTTGGAACTGTTGCTTGCATAGGGCGCTACTGCATTCGATCCTCCGGCAATACATTGAGTAAAAGCATGATGGCCGATGAACAGGCAGCATGCGACCGAGAGAAATGTGGATTTCAACATGACCTGACGTAAATAATGGTTTACAGCAAGTTAAGGAAATTGAAGTAGAGTTTCCCGATTTTTAACACTTCCAAACCAAAATTTTAACGTTTAAATCCACCTTCGAAATGAAGGCTATCTTTTGGAAAATGATCCGGAGTATCATGAGTTCCGGAGGCGGGATCGCTGTGATCGAACCTGAATAATTGTGGAAACACATCATAAACCGGATCAAAGCCAGGTAGAAACTATCAATAAGTCATTTTTTGATCAAGATCTGAGAACTCGTTTTGGATTTCAGAATAAAAACGCCTTCCTGCTGATTTTCGAAATAAACCTCCGAATAACCATTGTGGCTGGTAATTGTCACGGCATCTGAAACGTCCTGGCCGATTGAATTATAAACCGTTAAATTCTTTAGTTCGGATTTATCGCCGAATACCATGACCCGTTCAGTGACCGGGTTCGGGGACACACGAATTTCATTTTCCGGGATTTCGATTTCGTTATTAAAGGATACGACTTTCATGACTGTTTTTGTTCCGTTCAGATCATATTGATTCAATCTGTAATAACTAATCTTTTCAAGCGGATCAGCATCCGTTTCGTGATAGTGTGTTGGTGAAGTGCTTTCACCCGCTGCCTCAGTGGTAACTAGCCTTTCCCAATCCCAACCATTTGCGGAACGTTCAATTTCGAAGTAATCGCTGTTATGTTCGGTTTCTGTCTGCCATTCCAGCCGGGCAGAATAATTTGACCTGGTGGCTGAAAAATCAACAAATTCTACTGCCAGTGTATTTCCAAGCGTGTAGTGGGCTGTACCATTAAAACTCCGGTTTAATTTAACCGTATTGAAAGGATAGTTCACCCCGATTCCTCCCCAGATTGCCATGTCTTCATTAGCAGAGATTAGTACATAACCGGGATTGTCCGTAGTGAGAAGCCCGGTAGACAAGGCTGAGTCCGAAGACGTAATGTAGAATGCATAGGTTTGTCCTGCCTGCATAACCGCATTAACCGGGATTTCCAAAGCAGTTCCCGTATTTAGACCGGCACTTTGAATAGCTGTGGAAGAACCGATAAGTTGCCAGTTCTCCGGTTTAATTTCCGAACCGATGTAGGTTCCGGGCCTGTAATAAATTTCATAGTTCCCGATTGAAGAAGCGGGAAGATTCGCCTCGAAACAGGTGATGGTAACAGTTTTCGATGGTAAAATGTCAAACATAACTCCTTTGTCGGAGGTATTGCTTACATAGGGTGCTACTAAACTTGATCCCACGTTTGTGCATTGAGAGTAGTGCGGACCGATTAAAAAGCAGCATGTGAATAAGAGAATGGCGGATTTCAACATGGTCTGTATTTATAATGGTTGGGGGCAAGATAATTAAATCGAAATACATTTTTCAAATTTTTTTGAACTGAAAATTAAATTTTAACAACTCTGAAAGCCCTTTGTTTAAAAGGCTTTGCTGAAAATTAGTTATAAGTTATTCTTTTTCAGATAATTTTTAAACGGCAATTATAGTTGACGGTTTTAGATAGAAATTTTAAAAATATAAGTGCGGGATTTAAAATTTGAATGAAATTTCAGGACTTAGGTGTTTAAACATCCGGTCGACTGTAGATGTGGTAATATACGAACCCGGCAATCGCGAAGATTTATCTGAAATCAGCATGTCGGGAAAGTGCTTTTTCTATCTTTGTTTAAAAAATCAAGAATGACACTGATTCAAGAATTTAAAAATGGGGTTTGTACGCTTACGCTAAACAGGCCGCAGGTTTTCAATAGTTTTAATAAAGAAATGGCGATGGCTTTGCAAAAGGCTCTGGATGATTGCGAAAAGGATGAGAAAGTCCGGGCTATTGTCATTAAAGGAGAAGGAAAGGCGTTTTGTGCTGGTCAGGATTTAGCAGAAGCAACGGATCCGAACGGCCCTGAAATGCAATCCATTGTAAAAGATCATTACAATCCGATTATTGAGCGAATCAGAACTATCGAGAAACCGATAATTGCAGGAGTAAACGGAGTTGCTGCCGGAGCAGGAGCAAACATCGCACTGGCTTGTGACTTGACGATCGCCAGGGAATCTGCATCTTTTATTCAGGCGTTTTCGAAAATCGGGTTAATTCCTGATTCCGGCGGAACATTTTTCCTGCCGCGTTTGGTTGGTATGCAAAAAGCGATGGCACTGATGATGACCGGTGAGAAAGTTTCTGCCAATGACGCTGCAGCAATGAATATGATCTACAAATCAGTTTCAGACGAATCTTTTGAAGAAGAGTTGACGAAGCTAGCAGAAAATATGGCTTCAATGCCAACTTATGGCTTAGGTTTGACAAAACGCGCCATGAATGCAAGCTTCACGAATAACCTGACAGAACAGCTGGCAGTTGAAGAACAATTGCAGACGCTTGCAGGAAAATCGGAAGATTTCGCGGAAGGTGTGAATGCGTTTATGGAGAAAAGAAGCCCGGTTTTTAAGGGAAAATAGTTCGGATAAATTATCAATTATGAATTATCAATTGAGTAAGAGGGGAGCTTCCCTTGATAATTGATAATTCTTTCATTCATAATTAATGAAAAGTAGAATAGGGGTACTAGGTGCCGGAACGATGGGAGCAGGAATTGCTCAGGTAGCGGCTCAATCGGGGCACGAGGTTGTGTTGGTAGATGTAAACCAGGTGCAACTGGATAAAGCGAAACTGTCCTTGAATAAAGTACTGGATCGCATGATTGAAAAGGGAAACCTGGATGAAAACGGGAAAAATGATTTGTTGAACCGGATGATTTTTTCGACCCAATTGACGGATTTCAGAGGATCGGAGTTGGTCATTGAAGCCATTGTTGAGAAACTGGAAGTCAAACATGCTGTTTTCAAAGAGATCGAAGAAATTGTCGGATTGGAATGTATCATTGCTTCGAATACTTCTTCCTTGTCTATTGCGTCGATCGGTTCCGTATTGAAATTTCCTTCACGCGTGATTGGGATTCATTTTTTCAATCCTGCGCCGCTGATGCCATTGGTTGAGATCATTCCGGCCGTTCAAACGAGCGAAGAAACGTTGAATACCGCAAAATCGATCATTGATTCCTGGGGCAAGCTGACGGTTATTTGTAAAGACACTCCGGGATTTATTGTAAATCGCGTGGCACGACCTTTCTACGGAGAAGCATTGCGTATTTACGAAGAAGGAATTGCAGATTTTGCAACTATCGACTGGGCCATGACCGAATTGGCAGGTTTCAGAATGGGGCCGTTTACATTGATGGACTACATCGGGAATGACATTAATTATACAGTAACCGAAACCGTTTTTGCCGCATTCTATTATGATCCGCGTTTCAAACCGTCGTTTACTCAAAAGAGACATATGGAAGCCGGATTCCTGGGAAGAAAAACAGGAAGAGGGTATTACGATTATTCGGAAGGAGTGGAGATGCCTGCTCCGAAAAAGGACGAAAAAGTCGGACAGGAAATCGTGGACCGTATTTTAGCCATGCTGATCAATGAAGCTTATGACGCTTTGTTCCTGAATGTGGCAAGCCGGGAAGATATCGATACGGCTATGACCAAAGGAGTGAATTACCCGAAAGGACTGTTAGCCTGGTCGGAAGAAATAGGATTGAAAACGGTTCTTGCAAGATTGGAGAATCTTTTTGAGGAATACGGTGAAGACCGTTACAGACCGAACCCGTTATTGAAACGATTGGCGAAATAACATTAAATAGGAAAGAGGCTGTATCAAAACAGCCTCTTTTTTTGATCTTTTACCCGCCTGTGAGGCATTCACCGTGTATTTCATACAGATTGATGCCATTTTTTCTCCAACGTGTGACACAGTCTGGTTCCAGGTCATCGCAAGCGTCATAAATGGTTTCATACGGTGGTGCTGGGTTGATAGAAACCGGATAAGTTGTTGTTCCGATCTTGATGCTAATACCGGTTAAAGCGGTGACAATTCCGGGCGCGGGACTTGCAGGGTAAGAAAAATTCGCAGAGCTCCCTGTTGAAATAGTATGACAAACCGCTACATTACTTCCAGGCACGGGAGTATTGGTGCTGGAATAGCGAAGCTCCATGTAAAAACAAACTTCATACGGACAACCAGGAACAATGCTGGTATTGGAAACTGTCCATAAGGATGAAACCTTTGTTTGTGAAAATGTTGAAATGCTTAGCAGTATAAATACTGCAAATAATGTTGTTTTCATAATTCAAATGTTTGTTATGATTAAAATCAGTGTACAATGATCAATTTCTTATTGCTTACAATTTCCTGGTTGTGTTTGATCACACATAAATAGTTTCCATTCGTAAACTCGTTTGTCTGAACTGAACACTTACCGTCTCTTATCTGCTGTTGGCGGATTTTACGACCGGTCATGTCATAAACAATAACCGACCATTCACCCGAAAAATCCTGTTCCGTTGAAGTAATTTCAAATTTTACCAGATCATTCGCAGGGTTCGGGTACATGTTCCATTCAATCGCATGGGTTCCATCACCTCCGGCCAGAGCTTGCTTATTTCTGACATCATCTCCGGGAGCAATCATCGTACAAGGAATAACTGTTAATAATGCCGGCTCACTTGCAACGGTATTACATCCCGTCATGATACACCGAAACAGGAATCCGTTCAGTGAGGGTGTCGGATTTAAAACAGTCATCGTTGCGGATAGGTTATTTTGAAATACAGCTGGCAGATAATTGTAACAATAATCCCAGTTTAGACCATTGTCAGCACTGTATATCCAGGTATAGGAACCAACATTTACAGCATTAACGGAAAATACCGCATCGGGGGCAGGAACAGAAGGAGAATAACAGACTTCGACCTCATTCACCTGGCTGTAACTGACATTTCCTTCGATAATAATGATACGGATTTCGGAAGAAGTTATTCCGGAACAATTGGTGACACTAACCCGCGCAACAATGACCTGGTAACTCCATAAGGTATAAATATATGGATTATAAACCGGAGGAGTCAGGGTGAACAATCCGGTGGAATTTGTTCCAAGGCTCACATAACTGCTGGTACTATTGTTCCAGATTTCCCAGCTGTAGGTAAAAGGTGCTGTTCCAGCTGAAGAAGAAGCATTCAGGGGGATATTCTGGTAAGGACAATAAGTATTGGTAGGATTCAAACTAAGAATCGGAGCAGCACTGTTATCGGTGAATGAAGCAAGAAATACATCTCGGCCACTTGGACTAAATGTGCCGGAAACCCCTGTTAGTGTGGTGGAAACATCAATACTCCCGGCACAATGTACTTTTCCGTTTCCATAGGTGGAGATGAAAGAGCGCGATAAGCTGTTCATGTTATAGATCGCCCAGGGATTGGCTGATTGGAATATCCCGTTTGTGTTTATCTTAAAGATCATGGTATTGGCTTGCTGCGGACTCGTGATTGCCTGTGCCGTCGAAGCTACATCCGTAAAGGAAGGATTTGTACCTTCGGTATTTATGCCCACAAATATCTGGTCGCACGGTCCTTTTGTGAGCGAAACCACTTCTGTTCCGGAAGCTGATCTTCGGCCAAAGCATTTCCACAATGAATATCCTGTACCGGAACTTAGTTTCACTACGTAGACATGATTTGGTGAGGTAGTTACTACCTGAACGGCATCATATCCTGAAGATTTGGGAAATTGAAGGTAATAATCCGTCGTAGTATGAGCTTTTACCCATCCGCTGATATAGATGTCGTTCAGATCGTCGACAATAATAGATGATGGAGTGCTTATGGTGTTATTCAATGTAGCATTGGTTACTTTCGCCCAGGATACATTTCCCGATGTATTGTATTTCGCATAGATGGTTGCCGTACCACTATTATTGCTCGTTACCGGAATGGTATTGGTTATTCCTTTTACGGTATAACTTCCACCGCTTAATTTTCCGCTTACAATAACATTGTTGCTGTGATCAATACATAATCCTGTTGAATAAGGATTGCTTGTAAGATTATCGTTTGTGAAATTCACTGCCCGGACCGAACTTCCGGTAGCGGGGTTCAGCCAAAGTAAGTAAGAACCGGTCACAACCGAACCTCCGCCCAGAATAATGGGAGATGTTCGGACGATCCTGCCGGTAGCTACCAATGTTGTTCCGTCTTCACTGATTTTAATATCAGCCATACATTCGGGATCTGTAGCGTATGCACCGATTCCGTTCCGGAACCATTTCAGGACCCCGGTTTTGGAATATTTGGCAATAAATCCTCTTGCAGCTCCGGCCGCCCCGACACCGTTGTATAAAGTACCTGCAGGTGAAGATACATGGGCAGAATCATACAAGGTGCAAACATCGCTGTACATCCCGCACACATAAGTGTTTCCTGAATTGTCCGTAGAAACGGAAGAAATTTGTGCACCATATGCGGAACAAATGCGTGTTGCCCACTCGATCGTGTTATTGGGTTTGTATTTGACAATGAAACTATTTAGGTTTGAATTAGTGGGATCTGAACTGAACGTTACCCAAGGGAGGGAATATGTTCCGAATAGCGAATTTCCCCTATAAGTTCCTACAACAACTTTGCTTCCGTCCATTTGTTCTGCAACACCTGTTGAACTTTGGGTATTTGCTCCTCCGGAATTGACGGCCGTACTCCAGTTTTGAGCATGGGCTGTCCAGGTTAATCCTGCTGCCAGGATTACTAATGTAAAAAGTGATTTCATAAATATGGTACTAAATAATGGTTACCTACTCTGTTAAGGCTTTTCGGTGTGCGCCGCTATTGAAAACTGCAGTTGAACCAAATCTAAAACAGAATTTTCCACGGGTCAATACCATAAATAGTACTTCTTCACAAATTAAATGACGTTGATATTTTCCAGGTAGGCAATTAGTTGAGGTGTATTGGATGTTTCAGTTTTTGCAAGCAGGTTTTTCCGGTATTTGTCAATGGAATGCTTGGAGAGGAAAATTCTGTCGGCAACTTGCTGACTGGTCATTCCTTGTTTCAGCAATTGACAGATTTTGATTTCGTTGTCTGTAAAGATGTTTACTCTGGAATTGTATTGGCTCAGGTAACCGTGCATTATCTCCACACTGTTTGCTTCATCTTTGATCTTGAAGAAATAATTGACCAGGTTACTTTTGGGTGGTTCGATCGGTACAGAAATCTGTGCAAGATTGACAAGCGGAATATTGGTTGCCGCGTCACACTCCAGAATGTTGTTGGTCTCCAGTATTTTGTGGTAATTTCCATTTGCATCGCGCATACGGTAAGAAATACAAAAATGCCCGATTCCTTTGGTGCTTATCGGCATGTTCATCAATCCTTCCAGGCAGAGGTAATACAACTTTCCAAAAGCCTCCTGGTCCTCCGGATGCACAATCTCAAGAATTTTTTCGGCAGTTATTTCCTGATTCTGATAACCGAAATAGGTGTCGAATCCTTCTGCGGCTAAATGCTCATAAGTTTGAAAGTCAAGCACGGAGTAAGCCTGGACGACGCTTCTGAAGGGTGAATTCTTCAATGAGTCTACGATGTGCTGTTTTTGCAGATCCGTTAGCGGTGTGGTGCGATCTGCAATAGCTTGTTTGCAGAATGTTTTGAAAAGGGATGTCAGTTCGTTCATAGTGTTCGTTAAATACCTGTTAGATTAACGAATAAAAACGAAAAACGGTTAATTCCTTCCCACTTTTTTAGCAGGAAGGAATTCATGAAGAAGATTTTTAGGAGATCAATTCTGCCTCCAAAGTCAATTCGAAACTAAAAGCTCCGCTTACCGGACAGTTTTCTTTTGCTCCCTGTGCAATTTTTTGGAATTCATGGTTGGAAATTCCGGGTATTTTTGCCGTTAACTTCAATGCCGAAAGTGTAATTTTTCCGTTATCCAGCGTAATGCTTGAACTGGTTCTCAATTCTTCCGGATTGTAACCGGCTTCTGTCAGATCGGCACTCAGTTTCATCGTGAAACAACCTGCATGTGCTGCAGCCAGTAATTCTTCCGGGTTTGTACCGACTCCCTCAGCAAAACGGGAATTGAACGAATATTGTGTTTTGTTCAAGGTGGTACTTTGCGTGGTAATGTGTCCGCTTCCTTCTTTGATTGTTCCGTTCCAAACGGCTTCTGCTTTTCTCTTCATGGTGTTTGTTTTTAATGATGAAACCAAATTCAGGGAAGGATTTCTTAGTGTGCTTTCCCTTCACTAACCCATTTTCCAAAACAACCGGACAGTTACCGGCCACTTTGATTCCGGTAAGATAACGTATTTTATGAGTTCATTATTTCCAGGTTTTCAATACTTTTTCAGCCTGTTTGGAGTAAAATCCTTTTTGGTTCCTGATTTTGACAAATAATTCTTTTGCGCTGTTCTTATCACCGTTCGCCAGGCGGCTTTCTGCCAAGTACCATTCTGCCTCGTCATTGAAATTGGAAAATTCCAGTTGCAGACAGGCGGAAAAGTTTACGCAGGCTTCGTTATATTGTCCCAGATTGTAATAACACCAACCGGCATAAAAACGGGCATTCACATCATCCGGGTAATTTTTAAGGATTTCATTGAAACGGGAAAGTGCCTGTTTCCATTTTCCCCTGTTCGTGTAGTTGAGGGATTTATCCAGGTAGTCCATATAAGGAATGTTCACCAGTTTCCTTTGCGGTTCTTCCGGAACTACATCGTCTTTGTCTTTCTGATCGGCGGGAACTCCGGTAAGGATGATCTGTTCGATCTGAACACTTGGCTTGGTCCTGTATTGGGAATAATCAATCGCTTTCAGGTCCTGCAGATAGATTTCCTTGGCAATTTTCTGCCTGGATACCGTCACCGGTTTTTGCTCAATCACGGGAGGAAGCGGTTCCAGAACCAATTGGGGGAAGGGAATATCGATTAGTTCTTCCTTTTTAGTTTCCGCCGGAATGTTTTTGATCTCCGTTTGAGAAGTTTTTATTTCCCGCACGGTAATCTGGTCTTTTTGAGGAATTGCTTTCAATGTATCGATCTCCTCCGGAATGTGAATATCCGTATTTTCAACCTTCACAAGCAACGGTTTTTTGTTTGCAACGGTTGCCGAAGGATTGCGAAGCAGGAAAAATGCGAGGATCCCAAGGGCCAAAATAGATACACCTAATAGATAAGGAGTAAAATTGATTTTGGGGAAGTTCATTTTGCGGTCCAGTTGTTTCATTTTCGAAAACGGTACATTGGATTGCTTCCATCCTTCAAGTGCATCACGGTCAAAATCGCTCAGATGTTCATTGGAATCTTCCTTCGGGAAATGCTGTAAGAGCTTCTCAAATTCGTTTCGGGATATGTAATCTTTATTCTTCATGACTTTCCATCCAGATTTTTAAATTTCTTTTTCCATTTTGAATCGAACTTTTCACACTATTTAAAGGAATATTCAATTCATCACTAATTTCCTGGTAGCTTTTGTCCTTTAAATAGAACAATTCGATGCAGATTCGCTGCTCATCCTTTAAATGTTGGATAGCTTGTTCCAGTTTTGTCAGCCTGGATTCCTTTTCATGAAGTTCTTCCGTTTCGGCTGTTTCTGCCTGCAGCAGGTTTTCATGAATAGGTGTTTGATGTGTTTTTTGCTTGCGCAGATGGATCAGGCACTCATTTTTAGTAACCTGGTATAACCAGGATTTGAAATGCTGGATCGTGTGTTTCTCAATTTTCTGATTCAATTCTCCGAAGATTTTCATGGTTGTGTCCTCCGCATCTTCATAGCGTTTCAGGTATTTGATGCAGGTTCCTAATACCAAATGACTATAACGCTCATATAATAAAGGTATGGTAAACACATTTTCTTCCTGTTTATAAAGCTGTATCAGCTCCAGGTCCGACAGATTGCTGTACCTTTTATGTCCGCGTTGAAACAACATCATGACAAAGAGATGCATCAGGTGAAATAATTCCATAAACGAGTTATACTATATATAAAAGTAAGCACTTAAATTTATACCTGTTATGAGTGGACTGAAAAGAATTGGGGTTTTGACCTCGGGAGGAGATTCCCCGGGTATGAATGCGTGTATTCGTGCGGTTGTGAAAGCCGGTATCGGGAAAGGCCTGAAAGTATTCGGGATAGAAGACGGATATAAAGGAATGATTGAAGATCGGATTCGTCCCTTAACTTATAAGGATGTAAATAACATTATCCATTTGGGAGGTACCATTCTCGGAACTGCCAGAAGCGATGCTTTTAAAACTGCTGAAGGACGAGAAGAGGCTGTTGCCAATTTAAAAAAACACCAGATAGAAGGACTAATCCTTATTGGCGGCGATGGAACTTATGCCGGGGGAATGGCTTTAACCCGGGAATTTGACATTCCGGTGATCGGATTACCGGGAACAATAGATAATGATATTCATGGCACAGACTTTACAATAGGATACGATACCTGTTTGAATACGGTTGTTGAAGCGGTCGACAAGATACGGGATACGGCTTCGAGTCATCACCGGGTGTTCTTTGTGGAAGTAATGGGAAGAGCTTCCGGGTATATTGCATTGAATAGTGCAATAGCAAGTGGCGCAGAATCCGTGTTGATTCCTGAAACTTTAACGGATATTGAGTTACTTGCCCGTGAAATAAAAAATCAAAACAAAGGAATTCGCAGTTCTATTATTATAGTAGCGGAAGGTGATGAGGAAGGCGGAGCAAAAGAAATCATGGAAAAAGTGAAACCTTTTTTAGAGGGCTACGAACTGAGGTATTCTGTTTTGGGGCATATTCAACGTGGCGGAAGTCCATCTGCAAGCGACCGGATCCTGGCAACAAGGATGGGAGCGAAGGCTGTTGACTTATTAATAGAAGGAAAAAAATCGGTCATGATCGGCCAAATCGGAAAAGATTTGGTGTTTCAAAATATTCTGGAAGGCACTACCGGAAACGTTCCAAAGGACGATTCCGGCATAGAACTGCTGAAGTCACTCCTTACTAAAGGATAAAATTCAAAAAAAGTTTAAACTTTAAAAACTATTGTTTCAACGAGTTAGCAGTTTGCCGGAAACTTTTTCACAAAATAATCTTAAAAAAGGCTTGTTAAAGTGGAATAAGTGAGTACCTTTGCCACCGCTTAGAACGATAGGCGCTTCGGAAATGGAGAGATTGAAAAGGAGGGAAAAGAGGAAATCAAAAAAAAGTTTTTAAAAAGCTTTGCAGAATAAAAAAGATGATTACCTTTGCACCCCGCAAACGAGCAAAGGGCTGACAAGTGAGAGTTTAAAA
>NZ_JBCNJT010000004.1:300000-408087 GCF_039596395.1 Fluviicola sp. | reverse complement strand
GAGAGAACTCATTCTTGGGAGGAGACAACGGAGCAGACATGGTTTGGAACCCATCCGACCGACAAGTTGACGGAAACGGGCTTCCGGTATTCGGAGGTAACCAGCCGATCTGGGTATTCGGAGTAGACATCAACGGTGAGGGTTGTCCTTACTACGATGGAGTGAATAACTGGGTTTACGATCAGTACCAGATTGGTAACACAACTGCTTACAAACGTTTGTTCACCAGCTTGATGTGGATTGCCAACACGATCACAGCAACAGGCCATGATTTCATGGAAACAGACGTACGAATGAAAGTTCGTGTGAACAAGCAATACACCGATTACACTGCAACAGGATTGAACGGAGGACGTCCGATGTATTCCTGGTCAATGGATGATCTTCAGACAACGACAGCAAGCAGAGACGTATTGGCATCCGCATTGGATCTGATCAATGTGGTACCGAACCCGTACTATGCGTTCTCGGAGTATGAAAGAAACAAAGTCGACAAACGCATCAAGATCGTGAACCTGCCGGAAACTTGTACCATATCGATTTATACCATGTCCGGAAAACTGGTCAACCAGTTCAAAAAAGACAATGATTTAACCTTTATGGACTGGACATTGGCCAATAAAGCGGGAATTCCGGTTGCTTCGGGCGTGTACTTAATTCACGTAGATGTGCCGGGTGTGGGAGAACGGGTGTTGAAATCCTTTGTGGCTATGCGGGAACTGGATATCGAAGGATTCTAGGATTCCAGAAATACCAATAAGAACATCAGTCCGATGATCAGAAGCAGTAAAAAGAGTTTCGGATCTTTATACAATGGCCGCTTAGGACGTTTTGCCAAACGCTCATATTTATGAGAAAGCGAGGCAAAATCCTTGTAACGTACCAGTTGTTCCTTGGTAGGTTCGGGTGATTTTTCGTTCGATATTCTTTGAAATTTTCTCATGATTCGCGTTTCCAATTTGTATTGATCTTTTCCAGTAAGCGGTATATTCTCATTTTAGCGTTTGCTTCACTAATTTGATAGATGTCGGCAATTTCTTTGAAACTAAGCTCCTGGAAGAATCGCAATTCGATTAAATCTGCCTGAGTTTCATCTAAGTTATTGATTATTTCGATCAGTTGATCCAAATCTGCCTGTTGAACTCCTGTTTCACCACTTTCTTCCAGGATGGAATAGAGTTGTCGGTCGCTGATTTCAACAGAATAGTTTTTCTTTTCCGAGCGGAAAAACATATTGACCTCGTTTTGAGCGATCCGGTAAAGCCAGGCACTGAACGGAAGTCCGCGATCTTCGTATTTACCGATATTGGCCATGGCTTTTATGAAACATTGCTGTACCAAATCACCGGCTACTTCTTCATTTCCTCCGAGCCGTTTAAAAATAAACCGGAAGATCTGCTCGAAATAACGCTCATACAGCGGACCAAAATGACGATGGTCTTTTTGAGCAAGCTCAATTTGCTGGGCTTCGTTAATTACAGGTTGTGTTTTCTTCTTAAACAAAGTCGTGGGTTTTCAGAGGTAATGACCGATTTTGGAAAAGTAACAAGGAAATTTAAATGATCAATTATAAATTTTATCAAGAATGAAGCCTCCTTGATAATTGAACCATTCATCCTTGATAATTAGTCCAGGTATTTACTCGCCTCTCTCAACGCCAGCCCTTTAATCGGATGATTGCCGAGAATACGAACCACTTCTTCCGGGTTGCATTTGGATAATTGACGTAAAGACCAGCCGATGGCTTTTTGAATAAAGAATTCCTTGTTGCTGTTCATCTGTTTGATGAGGTCTTCCAGGTAAGCAGTGTCGACCTGATTCTTATATTTCAGTTGATAGATCAAACAGGAGCGCTGCAGCCAGAATGATTCATGGTAGCGCCACTTTTCAAAAGTTTCGCGGGCTTTTTCAGGAAAGAGCAACGCCCATTTCCCCAAATAATTGGAAGCAATCGCATCTACGGTGTCCCACCACGATTTTTGATCGAGGATCCATTCCAGTTCCGCTGCATCTGCTTCCGAAAAGTACTTCTTCGGCCAGGAATTCAATAGGTCGATGGCGGTATGTTGGTAATCGCGCTCTTCTTTATTCCAAAGAGCGCGAATTACCGACCATCTTAAATTTCTGTCATCTAGTGTTTTGAGCGAATCGACCCAGCTTTTCTGAGCCGTTCTGCGGATTTCCGTTTTCATTCCGATAAACGGGAACTGATCCCGCATGTATGCACTCGCTGTTTGAGCGCGTTGTGCATGACGAAATGGTTCAAAAAGCTCTTCCAGCTGGATGATTGTCTCTTCGACCATTGCTTAGAACTGGTAAAACTGGAAAACAGGTTTTAAATCAGTTGCGCTGTTGATCGATGTATTCATATCGCGTAACAAACCATCTTTCAGGCTGTAAACCAACGCGTGGATTTCCAACGGATTCCCTTGCTGCCATTCTTCCTGGATGAAAGAGATTTTCGCCATATTCACCGATTGCTGGATAGCGTTTAATTCTACCAAACGGTCTGTTCTTTTTTCCTGGTCTTCAATGGCTTCCAATTCTGCCTGGTTCTTTAAGTATACATTCTTAATGCTTACCAGCCAGTTGTCCAGGAACCCGAAGCTGTTATTGCTCATAGCAGCAGCAACACCACCGCAACCGTAATGCCCTACGATCATGATGTGTCTTACTTTCAGGTATTTTACCGCGTAGTAAACAACACTCAATAAGTTCATGTCGGAATTGATTACCTGGTTTGCGATGTTACGCTGAACGAAAATACTTCCCGGAGGCAGGTTTACGATTTCGTTTGCAGGCACACGGCTGTCTGAACAACCGATCCATAAATATTCGGGTGTTTGGCCCTTAGATAAATTGTCAAAGAATGACGGATCTTTTGCCAATGTTTCTTCTACCCATTTCTTGTTTCCTTCAAAAATGTCTTTCATACTTCTAGTTTTTTTGGTGTAATAATTTCTATTTCTATGTTTTTGTCTTTTGCACGGATTTTAAAGTCTTCAATCGACTCTACGATATCGTGCGCTAAAAATTTGGCCTGACTTTCATCAATGATCACTTTGACACCATTCGGGATCTTCAGCAAGGTCTCGATCAGGGAGGCTTTATTGAGGAAAGTCATGTGTTCCGTCAAGCGAATCTTATATACATTTTCGTCGACGGAAAGATAGTGAGATAATTTAAAATTGTAGTACAGGATCACCAAAAATGAAACTCCCAAACCGATGGAAATCCCGATTAAAAGATCCGTAAATAAAATTCCCAATATCGTTGCCATAAACGGAATGAATTGCAGCCATCCTTCTTTAAACACCTTTTTGAAAAGGCTCGGTTTTGCCAGTTTAAATCCTACCATGATCAGGACAGCAGCCAGCGAAGCATACGGAATGTAATTAAAGACTGCCGGAACGGAAAGTACCGTTACAGCGATCAGTGTTCCGTGTATGATCGTAGACAATTTATTCAATCCCCCGGAATTGACGTTTGCAGATGTTCGCACAACTACTTGCGTTACAGGAAGTCCTCCGATCAACCCGGAAAGTGTATTCCCGACTCCCTGTGCGATTAATTCGCGGTTCCCGGACGTGATCCGTTTCTTGGGATCAAGCTTATCGGATGCATCCACACTCAGAAGGGTTTCGAGACTGGCTACTATGGCCACAGTTGCTGCGGTAAGGTACAATTTGTAATTCCCCAGCTGACTGAAATCCGGGAAGGTGAATAACTCTTTGAATGGTTTTCCGGAAATTCCCAAATCCACGCGGTGTTTCGGGATCAGTGCCCAGGAAGTTCCCTGCAACATAATTGTAGCCAAGATTCCCAGCAGAACCACTAAGAGCGGGCCGGGAACAAATTTCAGGAACGTCTTCTGTATGAACTTTGTATCCCAGAGAATGAGCAAGCCAATCGACACCGCGCAAATGATCAGCGCCGGAATGGTGATGTAATTCAAACTGTAGAAAAGCTCCGAAAACGTGTTATGTCCGTCTGCCTGGAAAAAGGATTCATCTCCTTCGTAATCCGCATCGTATCCCACAGCGTGAGGCAATTGCTTGAAAATGATCAGCAAACCGATGGCTGCCAGCATTCCCTTGATCACCACGTTCGGGAAGTAAAAGGAAATGAACCCAGCGCGGATCAGTCCTAAAATGACTTGAAGAATTCCTGCAAAAACAACTGCTGCAAGGAACAATTCAAACGAACCCAAATCGTGGATAGCCGCTGCAACAATTGCTGCCAATCCTGCTGCAGGACCAGACACTCCGATAGAGGAACCGGAAATACTTCCGACTACAATTCCCCCGATAATACCCGCAATCAATCCTGAAAATACGGGTGCCTCGGAAGCCAGTGCAATTCCAAGACACAGCGGAACCGCAACTAAAAATACGACCAGGCCGGCAGGAGCATCCTGCTTCCAGGTCTTGAATAAATTTTTCATGAAAAATGGATAATGAAATAAACTAATGATAAATGTTAGCTGAATTCATGTATCCTCTCGGGTGGATTGTCCAATGGTGCTTTTTCAGAACCGTTGGTTTTGTCTGTGATTACGGAAAAAGTGCTTTTTTCCATGAAATTGAAATCGATGTCGAAGCTTGAAAGAGCAGGATGGTCTGCCAGATGAAGTTCTTCTTCCAAGAGGTTGATTCCTCTTTTGCTGCTCCCGGTGTTGTTCTCATCCGTATCGGAATCAGGCTCTTCATTGTCTTCGTCTTCTTCAGAAGCAAGGCTTACAGATTGCTTTTCCTCCAGGAAAGTCCAAACGAAATTTCCCACTAAATTGCTGCTTAGCGACAAAAAACAAATGAGGGAGAATAAACGCAATCTTTTAAACACGTCGTAAATATACAGACTAAAAGAAAGTTCTTGCAAAGCTTAGGGGCTTTTTTTGTTAAAAAACACTAGGAATATAAATTCGCTCACTTTTGTTTAATTACTGTCTTTCAACTAATTTAGCCGAAAATTATTCTCCCGAAAATTAAGACCACATTAGCGGGGTTCAGGCATTGGTTCAAAAGAGTAGTATGACAAAAGCAGAATTGCGTCACAAGTATCGAGAAATGAGGCTTCAACTTTCTCCGGGAGAGATTGAAAGGCTTTCCGAAACAATTGTGGAACAAACGTTGACCCATTTTCAACTTTCGGAAAAGATGATTTCTTTATTTCTTCCCATCGAAAGACAGCGGGAAGTAAATACTTACCTGCTATTGGAAAGAGCTATCGGAATCGGGGCATCGGTTGCCATTCCGAAGAGTAATTTCGAGAACATGGAAATGCGCCATTACCTGTTCGAATCCACGGATCAGCTGGAAGTCAATCAAAAGGGAATTCCCGAACCCAAAAAAGGAAAAGTCATTGCCGCAGACCGTTTTGATATCGTGTTTGTGCCGCTTTTAGCCGCAGATGTAAAAGGAAACCGTGTGGGCTACGGAAAAGGGTTCTACGATCGTTTTTTGCGTAAATGCGCCCCGAATTGCCTGTTTATCGGTTTGCATTACTTTGATCCGGAAACTAAGATCGAAGATGTACTCCCGACAGATATCCGTTTGAATGCTTTGGTAACACCTACTCAGGTCATCCGCTTCGACTAAAGCAGAATGAGAATGAGGAATAGATTTTCGTGATCTGCTTCAGTTCAATTAGCTTTAGACATAAAGTATTTTGTTTTCATCATTCTCATTTTCGCTCTCATTCTGACCGAATGAAACAATTTTGCGTCAGTCTCCGTTAAATGCAGTGTGAAATACGGTGTACTTATCTTGCTGCTTCTTTGTTCGCTTTCGTTTTCGGAGGTGGATCAGCCTTCCTACCGGATCGTTTTCGGTGCGCGTATTTCTACGGGGGCCAATTCGAGTGTGGTAAGTTTTGTAGCTATGAAATACTCCAACGACGGGGTGCTTCGCGCAAAAAGGGTTTACGCCAGTAAAGATGAATTCATCAAGGTTCTGAGCGGTTACTGGCCCAGCCCGTTCAATCCCGGGAAAATCGATTATTTCAAACAGAACAAAATTGTAGGTGGTGTTTTTGTAAACGATACTATTCGGGCGGAAATCGGTTATTGTCCGGCGCTGGACAGTTTGTGGAAGCTCCGCTTTTCTGATTGGCCCTACAACGGGAAAAACGAAGCGGGGTGGAGTCATGGCCGCATGAGGCCGGGTTTAAAACAGGAGGAATACCTGGCAAAGCGTTACAACATCAAACAGCTGGATTTTGATTACATCGTTGATACCTGTTTTTGGAAATTGCTCTACGATGTGACGGATTCCACGTGGATCGAGAATTACAAGTTTATACAATAGAGTAGGGGCGGAAAATTTTCCGCCCCTACTGTTTTTATTTTTTTTTGATTGGTTTTACCCTTGTCTCAATTCTTTCAATGAATTAAAGAACACAATTCCGTATCCGATAGTCAGCATCAGATGGAAAGGAACCATTCCTAAATCTCCGTAAATGGCTCTGTTTACAACCGTAAACCCGAATACGCACATCAGGATTCCTTCTCCGATCGTAATCAGTGAAATGCTTTTCTTATCGTATTTGTTTCCTTTGAATTCGTTCTTTTTGCTTACGTTGAACTTTGGTGTTCTAACGAACGAGCTTTTGATTCCCATAAATCCTTCCAATACAGCAATGGTATTCGCCAGGGAAAGACCCAATGAAACCGTCAGGAATAATAAGAAACGACCCAGGAAGCGGAAGAAGGAAGTAAACTTATTGTCTGTTTTATCGCGGTAAGCCAGCCAGTAATAATACATCAGGAATACCGTACTTAAGATAAAGACCGAACCGTACTGGATCACGTAATTCAAATCTGAGAAACTGTCTTTGATCTGCAATACAACCAAACTCAATAGAGACATGATCAAAATGAACATGAATACCGACGAGTTGAATAGGTGTGCCATACCGTGAACACGATCGGAAAGCCTTACGTTCTTGAAAGTCAGGATTGTTTTCCACATTTTCACGAAACACTCCGCTCCACCTTTCATCCAACGGTGCTGCTGTGCTTTCAGTGCCGACATCGTAATCGGTAATTCAGCAGGTGCAACTACATCCTCCAGGTACTTGAATTTCCATCCTCTCAACTGGGCACGGTAGCTCAGGTCCAAATCCTCTGTCAAAGTATCGTGTTCCCATCCACCTGCACTTTCGATACATTTTTTGCGCCAAATACCGCCCGTACCGTTAAAGTTGATGAAATGTCCTGCGGCATTACGACCTCCCTGCTCTGCAGCAAAGTGACCGTTCAAACCGAATGCCTGTAATTCCGTTAATAACGAATAGTTTTTATTCAAGTGCCCCCAACGTGTCTGAACAACACCGATATTGTCATCTGTCTCAAAGTAAGGCATTGTGCGCTGTAACCAATCTTTTTCCGGAACGAAATCCGCATCAAAGATTGCGATGAATTCTCCCTGTACCTTATTCATTGCCGAGTCCAGAGCTCCGGCTTTATATCCTGTTCTGTCCACACGGTGAATGTGCTCGATACGTACACCACGTGCAGCCACTTCCGCTACTTTTTTCGCGATCAGGTCTTTGGTTTCGTCCGTAGAATCGTCCAGTACCTGGATGTCGAATTTATCTCTCGGGTAATCAAATGCCGCCGCTGATTCGATAATACGGTCCGCAACATACATTTCGTTGTACATAGGTAACTGAACTGTAACCGTAAGAGCCGTATCCGGGTTGTAAACCGGTTTTACTTCCTGCGATTTGCGTTTTTTACTTCTGGCATAGGCAATTGATAAGGAAAGTTGTAACAAAGAGTAGATGAATACCAGGACCAAACATCCTCCGTAAATTACCAATACTGCTTTTGCAGTGAAATGCGACCAGTAATTTTCTTTTCCGTTCCAGGTTCCCCAATCAAACATCCACGTAACTTTCGTAGAAGTTTTGAACGGGTTTTTCTGGTCCATTTTGTACTCACTGGTATGATCGTCATCGAGTTTGATCGTGAATACTTCCTGCTTGTATTTTTTGCTGGCAACAGATAGTTCGAAAACGGTCGTATCTGTATTTGGCAGTAATTCGACGCCCTTGAATAAGAATTTACCATCCTCATCCGTAATCGCCTGATAGGTTTTACCTGTTTTTTTGTTAACCAACTGAACCGGAACTTCATCCGAAGGGCCTTTCGTTCTGTAATCCTGGTAATATCCGGATACATCGCGTTTGATTTGCCCGAAAGCAGAAAGCGTGAATACCGCGCAAAATAAAACAAGTAAAGACCTTGTCATAGATTTATCTTTGTTAATTGTTCAACTACTAATGCGAAATGCATTAGATTTTTAGCGCACAAAGATAGTTTTTATTCCATTGAACCAATGGTTTTTTTTTATACAAGTAGTGACACGATGATTCGCGTCTCTACTTGTTGGAATATGGCTGGTTTTAAACCAGAAGGGACGCGATACATCGCGTCCCCACCAACAGATTTTTATTCTATGTTGTTCAACTATTATTGAATCACCTTCAATTCTTTTCCGACCTTGATGAATGCGGCGATTGCCTTGTCCAGGTCGGCGATGCTGTGAGCTGCCGAGATTTGTGTGCGGATACGTGCTGCTCCTTTTGCAACTACCGGGTAGAAGAAACCGATAGCGTAAACGCCTTCCTGCAATAGTTTGTCTGCAAATTGCTGGGATAAAGCTGCATCGTACAACATAATTGGAACGATAGGTGAATCTCCCGGCTTGATGTCAAATCCTGCCGCAATGATTCTTTCCTTGAAGTATTTGGTGTTCGATTCCAGTTTGTCGCGCAATTCCGTAGTGGAACTCAAAATGTCGAAAACTGCGTTCGATGCCCCGACAATGGAAGGAGCCAGCGAGTTGGAGAACAAATAAGGTCTTGAACGCTGACGAAGCATTTCAATGATTTCCTTTTTCCCGGTTGTATAACCACCCATCGCACCTCCAAGTGCCTTACCCAAAGTTCCTGTAATAATATCTACGCGGTCCTGGCAATTGTGGTATTCAGGCACTCCACGACCTGTTTTTCCGATAAATCCGGCGCTGTGACACTCGTCTGTCATAACCAATGCGTCGTATTTGTCAGCCAGATCACAGATTTCGTTCATTTTGGCGATGTCACCGTCCATGGAGAAAACCCCGTCAGTAACAATGATGCGGTGACGTTGTGCCTGGGCTTTTTTCAATTGCTCTTCCAGGTCAGCCATGTCGGAGTGCTTGTAGCGGTAACGCTGAGCTTTGCATAAACGGATACCGTCAATGATCGAAGCGTGATTTAATTCATCGGAAATGATTGCGTCTTCTTCTCCGAACAAAGGTTCGAAAACCCCACCGTTCGCATCAAAAGCAGCGGCATATAAAATAGTATCTTCCGTACCGTAGAACTTAGCGATTTTTGCTTCCAGTTCTTTGTGAATGTCCTGCGTTCCGCAAATAAAACGAACAGACGACATCCCGAATCCATGCGTGTCCAAAGCATCTTTCGCAGCTTGAATAACAGCAGGATGGGAGGAAAGTCCAAGATAATTGTTTGCACACATGATGACAACTTCGTCACCCGAACTCACATTCACTTTTGCTCCCTGAGGAGAAGTAATGATGCGTTCTTTCTTAAATATTCCACCTTCCTTGATCGTATTCAATTCCTCGGAAAGGTAATCTTTCATTTTTCCGTACATGGTCTCTTTTTATTTTCTCGCAAATATAAGAAAAAGCGATAGCTTTTGATACTGAATCCGCCGCGGCGGATTAGTGCAGTTCAACAAAGAGGTGTCGTGCTAGAAGAATTATCAATGAATAATTATCAAGATAGCGGACCTTGATAATTGCCAAATTGATAATTCATAATTGTCAATCGATCCATACTTTTGCGCCTTCCGAGCAATTCGTACAAATCTCTATCGAGTTGCGGTCCTGTAGCACGGTGTTCCGGAATGAACGGTAGGCCGGACTTTTCCAGATCATTTCGAAAGATTGTTCCTGCAAGCTTCCCAGGGTGTGATGCGCATCTTTGTCGAAACAACAGGGAACCACTTGTCCGTCCCAGGTCAGGACACTCGAAGACCACATGCGCCAGCAGCTGTTTCCGCCTTTGTATTTGAAACGGTACGTTCCGTCTTTCTGCTTCACATAGCGCGAATACGCTTCGTTGTCGGGAATCAGTTCGTTTCCGTGTTCATAATCGTAAACCTGCGCGGTTTTGAACCGCACTTCATCAATACCGATTTCGGTTGCCAGTTCCTGCACTTCCGCAATTTGGTGTTCGTTGGCTTTTACTACCAAAAACTGGAAAATCAAATGAGGCGTAGCGCTGTTTGCTTCTTTTTTGGCTTGTACCATGGCTTTTGCTCCATCGATTACTTTATCGAGTTTTCCGTGAATGCGGTAGGATTCGTACGTTTCCTGTGTCAATCCGTCAATGGAAATAATCAAGCGGTCCATACCGGAGGCCACAATTTCCTGCGCTTTTTTGGCATCAATGAAATGTGCATTGGTAGAAGTTGCGGTATAAATCTTATTGCGTTTCGCTTCTTTGATCAGTTCCAGGAATTGCGGATGCAGAAAAGGTTCGCCCTGGAAATAGTAATTGATGTAAAAAACAGAACCGGAAACCTGTGAAAGCCAGTTTTGATGCTGGTAAAGGTCGATTTTCCCTGTTGGACGGCTGAATGCTTTCAAGCCACTCGGGCAAGCCGGACAACCCAGGTTGCAGGCGGTTGTTGGTTCGATACTTAACGCAAAAGGTTTGCCCCAGTTTTTTTGAAGTTTGAACAAACGGGCCAAGCCATAGGAAAAACGAAGCATAGCCAGATTCCAAACACGCTGAACGTTAAGGTGTTTGATAATATTCCGCTGATCTGTAAAACTGTTCATCCTTCTTTACGAAATTACGGAAGTCCGGTGAAACTTCTCGTTTTTTTTGAAGGACTGTAACTTTTTTTGACTTAGTTTGTCTTACGAATAAGACAAATAATTTATGAAAACCATTTTACTCAGCTTATTTTCGCTCCTTTTATCCCATTCATTTTTTGCACAACAAATTCAGATACAGGAAAGTGTTTCGCATGCCACTATTCCGTTTGTGAAGGTTTACCCGGAAGTTGGAAAACCGTTTTTGGCCGATTTGGACGGTAGATTTACCAACCCGGAGGGAAATACGCGGGTAACTTTGAAAATGACCAGTTTCCGGGATACAACCATCACCATTACCGGAGATATGATTGTATACATGACCGAACAGGCGAGTGAAATTGAAGAAGTGACTATTGTTCCGGGAGTGAATCCTGCTGAACGTATTATGGAAGCAGCTATTGAGAATCGAAAGAAGAACCATCCGAAATCGGATGTAGCGTTTAAGTATGACAGTTACAGTAAATTTATAGTTACCATTAACCAAGATGCGTTGGCCCAAATTTCGGATACAACAGCCGATACCAATTTGCTGGATCTGAGAAAATTCTTCGATCAGCAACATATATTCTTGTTGGAAAGCACTTCTACAAAATATTTCAAGCCGCCATTCAAGGAAAAAGAAGTGATCAGCGCCTACCGTGTTTCGGGTTTTACGGATCCCATGTTCTCTACCTTCGCCAATGAATTGCAGTCGTTCAACTTCTACGACAACCAATTCGATATTTTGGGCCGTTCTTATTTGAATCCCTTGGCTTTGGGATCGATTCGCCGTTATTTGTTTATTCTGGAAGACACAACCATTACTGCTCCCGGAGACACGACGTATACCATCCGTTTTCAGCCAAGAAGAGATAAGAACTTTGAAGGAATGAAAGGGAGACTTTACATCAATACCAGAGGATTTGCAGTGGAGAAAGTGGATGCCGAACCTGCCGAAGATAAAGGAGGGATTAATCCGCGCATTATCCAGGAGTACACCCTGTTGGAAGGAAAGAAATGGTTTCCTTATAAGTTATCTACCGAAATAAAAGTTCCGGCTCTGAATATGAGTCCCAAACTAAAAGATGCTTATCTCGTCGGAAAGGGAAATACCTACATTGATAAAGTGGTGCTTGATGCCGATTTGAAGGACCAGCGCTTCAATGCGGTTTTCGTCGAAACGGAGCGTGATGCAAATAAGAAGGACAGTACGCACTGGGATGCCAAACGGAAATACGACCTCGACACGAAAGATCTGAGAACTTATGAGGTGATTGACAGTGTTTCGAAAGACGCAAACCTGGAAGGAAAACTGAAAACGCTTCAGTCGTTGATGCAGGGTAAAATTCCATTGGGCTATTTGCAGGCAGATATTTTGAGATTGGTAAACTTCCGCGATTACGAAGGTTTCCGTTTGGGAATCGGATTGGAGACCAGCGATAAATTATCGGACCGTTTCCGTGTCGGAGGATATTTCGCTTACGGTTTCAAAGATAAAATGTGGAAATACGGAGGTTACGGAAAAGTGACCCTGTTTCCCAAATACTTCCTGGATTTTGAAGCAAGATACCAGCAGGACATCATCGAAAGAGGAGGAACGGGATTGAGCTATGAGCCGGTTGTTACGCGTTTGAATTCCTTCTACCGCGACGTTTACATCCGCCAGATGGACAAACAGCGAATCGGGGAAATTGCATTTACAGGGTATGTGTTCCCGCGCATGAAATTCCGCCTTTCCGGTTCTTACCAGCGCATTGAGTTTACAGAAGGTTACCAATACCAGTGGACGAAACCCGAAATGGGATCCATCGATCATTACGATATCGCGGAAAGTTCCCTGGAGTTGACCTGGGCGATCCGCGACAAAGTAGTTTCATTGGGTACAAAACGTGTTTCCTTGGGCTCCAAATGGCCTATCCTGACGATGAAAGTAACGAAAAGCCTTCCGGGAGTTACTGCTGCAAAAATCGATTACACCCGCGTTACTGCAGGTATTCAGCAAATCGTTCCGATCCGTGCGGTGGGTAAACTGATGTATGTTTTGATGGGAACGGTGGTTGAAGGTGATTCTCCGTTATTGCTGCAGCAAGTGGGACAAGGTACCGGTGGAATGTGGAAAGTTTCCGCGGCAAATTCATTCGAGACGATGATTGCTTCCACGTATTATTCTCCGCAAATGGCAGCATTGTTCACACGTTTCGATTTCAAAGCTATCAAAACCGGTAAGAAATGGACCGCACCACAGTTTGCCATTCACCATGCTATCGGGTATGGAAGTAAGGACGATATGAGCCGTCATTCGATTACTTACAATTCACTGAATAAAGGCTACGCAGAAACGGGATTGCTTGCAAACAACCTGATTATCCTGAGCCGTATCGGATTCGGTATCGGTGGGTTCTACCATTATGCGGGAGGAGTGATTTCGCCGAAAGTGGAAGACAATATCATGGCGAAATTCAGTTTGAATATTTTATTGTTCTAACGAACGGAAACAAGCTCCATTACCAGGATCGCAATTCCGATCAGCAGTACGAAAATACCGAACCCTTTTTTGAGTTTGGCAGATTGGATCTTGTGATTCAGTTTCAGCCCGATGATCAGGCCGGCTGCTGCAATTAAAGTAAAGCCAAGCAGGATTACCCAGTTTAAATGCAGGTTGGGCGTAAAAAGTTCCGCGGTAAAACCACTGAGGGAATTAATGGCGATAATCACAATGGATGTAGCGATGGCGTTCTTGATCGGAACTTTCATGAAAATGGAAAGGGAAGGAATGATCATAAATCCGCCGCCGGCGCCTACCAGCCCGCTGATAACTCCGATCAGTGCTCCGAAGATGACCAAAATTGTGGGTCTGTTTTTTTTTGTTCCCGGATGTTCTTTCTGACCGCGTATCATCGGAATGGAAGCCAGGATCATCAGGATCGCAAATAGCGACATAATGAACGTATTCTTTTCGAAGGCCAGGCTCCCCAGGTGAATGTGCTGCGGAATGGAAGGAACGATTAACAAGCGCGTGATGGAAATACTGATTACTGCCGGAACCCCGAATAGCAGGGTGTTCACCGGGTTGATCAGTTTGGATTTAAAATGCTGAATGGCCCCGAACAGGGAAGTGACCCCGACAATGAACAGGGAGTAAACCGTTGCATTTTGTGGTTCCAGCTGGAAAAAAGCTACCAAAATAGGTACTGCGAGAATGGAACCTCCGCCACCCAGCGTTCCGAGCACAAGCCCCACAAATAGGGCTAAAAAATATCCGATGATTTCTAAGGCCAAGGAACTTCTTTTTAATGAAGGGTTAAATGTTCGGCTTCTATCTGGTCATTCATCAGCAGGGAAGCTTTCTCGCTGAAGTCTTTGGCGTTTTCAGTTGTCAGGTATCTGACCGTTCCGCCTTTAGAGCATTGCTCCTCCATTTCAGGGTGGCGTTCCAGGTAATCTGCCAGGCTTTCTGCTACGATTTTTCCCTGGGCGAGAACTTCGATATGCGTGGGAAGCAAGCGCTGCAACTGTTCCATTAAAATAGGGTAGTGCGTGCAAGCCAGTAGGATGGTGTCGATCTTCGGATCTTTCTCCAAAATAGAAACCAGATCACTTTGAATGAAATAAACCCCTCCGGGCGTGTCGAATTGATTGTTTTCGATCAACGGTACCCACATCGGGCAGGAATGCTGATTCACTACGAGGTCCGGAGCAAATTTCCCCAATTCGATCTGGTAACTGTTCGACCGGATAGTTCCGTCTGTTCCCAATACACCAACGTGTTTCGTTTTCGTGTGTTTGTCCAGTTCCTCCGTGCTCGGGCGAATAACTCCCAATACGCGTCTGTCCGGGTATAATTCCGGAAGTTTGATGCGCTGAATGCTTCGAAGTGCTTTTGCGGAAGCAGTGTTGCATGCCAGGATTACCAGCGAACAATCCCTGTCAAACAAAGCCTGAACAGCTTGCCAGGTATATTCGTAGATCACGTCGAAACTTCGGGAACCGTAAGGGGCTCTGGCGTTGTCTCCAAGATAGAGGAAATCGTATTCGGGAAGTTTTTCTCTGATTTCTTTCAAAACGGTCAATCCACCGTATCCGGAATCAAAAACACCAATTGGACCTTTCACTGACATGTTCCAAAAGTACACAACGTTTCTGTTTTACCCAAATCGAACGGAAGTCATATTCAGCGAGCCTCCGACCAATTCATTGTTGAATATTGAAATCTCATCTTTCGAGTCGGATAGGCCCAAACTGTAGATCATCGGGAAATAATGGTCCGGTGTCGGGATAGCCAATTGCGCAAATTGACCGAGTTTCTGATAATCGATCAAAGGCTGGTGGTTCCGGTCCAGGATCAGCTTGTTGAAAGTTTCGTTTGCTTCAATGGCCCAGTCAAACCCGAAGTTCGGTGTATTTAACTTTTCCCAGGCAACCATTCGCAGGTTATGCACCATGTTTCCACTCCCGATAATCAAAACACCTTTCTTGCGCAATTCCTTCAGTTCCTGTGCCAGGGCGTAGTGATAAGCCGCCGGTTTGTTGTAATCAATGGAAAGTTGAAGCACCGGAATGTCTGCATCCGGGTACATGTGCCGAACTACCGTCCAGGTACCGTGGTCCAATCCCCATTCGTGGTCCAGATGCACGGTTGTGCTTTTTACCAGGTCTTTGGTTTGTTGTGCGAATTCCGGGCTTCCGGGAGCAGGGTATTGAACGGTGAATAATTCATCCGGGAAACCGCCGAAATCATGAATGGTCTGCGGATGCTCCATGGCGGTAACATACGTTCCGTTGGTAAGCCAGTGCGCGGAAATAACCAATACCACTTTCGGGTTCGGCAAGTGGTCAACCTCGCTTTTCCATTGCCTGGAAAAATGATTGTTCTCGATTCCGTTCATGGGAGAACCATGCCCGATAAATAATACCGGATAGGTGTAATCCTCTTCGTTCAATAATTTTCCCAGTGAAGCAACAGAAGTCAATCCGCCGAGTGCAGCAAATCCTAACATACCTTTTACAAATGATTGGCGTTTCATGGTACAAATATACGATGTTATTAATTACCATGGTAATTAAAGTGTGTTAAATACGTAGGGCCGGAAAATTTTCCGGCCCTACATTTAATAATTATGGATAGTATATTACTTACCTGTCTTTTTAGCTTCTGCTTCCAATTTCAATAACTCAACGATTACTTCGTTCGTTACATCAATTCCACCTGCAGAGAAAAGCGTTGTGCTCTCATCGATGATGTAGTTGTATTTCTTTGCATTCGCAACAACAGCTACAGCTTTCTTTACACGATCCAAAATCACAACATTCATTTCCTGTGTCATTGTTTGCAATTGCTGGTCGATTTGTTGCTGACGCTCTTCCAGGTTTTGTTGCATACGACGGATACGGTTTTCTTCGTATTGTCTAACAGTTTCGGACATAGTAGGAGCATCTTTCTGATACTTGATATAGGCAACTTGAATAGCGCTGTCGGCATCCTTAAGCTCTTTCAAACCTGCGTTCTCGATGTCTTTGATTTCTCTGATAGCAGCTTTACGTGAAGGCATCGTGTCCAATAAAACTTGAGACTTCACGTGCCCGATTTTCGATTGAGCTTGTGTAGTTGCGATTGCACATACAGTTAGTGCCAGGGCAAATAGGATTTTTTTCATTTTTGTTTTTATGTTTCGTTGTTTTTGTTGTTACTTTCATTTCCGGAGGATCACCGATCCAACATCTTCAAAAGCAATATTTTACTTGGTGCTAACACCCATCTCTCTCAGAACCTCGTCGCTGATATCGAATTTGCTATCGGCATAAACCAGGTTACTTTGATTTGACTTGTCAAAGATAAAACTATAATTCCGTTTTGAAGCAACTGTTTGCATAGCTTCGTAAACCCGGTCCTGAATCGGTTTAATTAATTCTTGTCGTTTTTGGAAGTAATCCCCGGAAACTCCGAAACGCGTTTGCTGCATTTCCATGGCTTCCGATTCCAATGTTTTAATTTCCTCCTCGCGTTTTGTTTTCTCTTCGGCAGGTAATAAACTTTCTTCTCTCAGAAAATTCTCCTTTTTCTTTTTGATCATTTCATAACGCTCTTCAATTTCTTTGGTCCAACGTTCGGCCAATTTGTCTAAACGCTCCTTAGCCTCTTTGTATTCCGGCATTTTACCCAAAATGAATTCCGAGTCAATGTAACCGTACTTTTGAGCGGAACTGACAAAGGTCATGCCAAAGACCATGAATAAGCATAAAACAAGAGTTTTCATAGGCGAAATTTGAAAGAACGACGAAGATAACATTTTTATTGTTTTAAAGTTCACCCAAATTCATACCGATGGTAAACGTGAATTTCGGGAAGAAACCTTTTGAATCGATTGATTGGTCAATGGAGCCTCCGTATCCGGAAGAGTGCTTATCCAATTTGTCGAAGCCCCAACCGTAATCCAATCCGAGCATACCGAACATCGGAAGGAAGATACGGACACCTGCTCCGACACTTCTTTTCACGTTAAACGGATTGAAAGTTCTGAAGTTGGTATACGTGTTTCCTGCTTCGGCAAAAGCCAGTACGAAGAACGTAGCCTGCGGGTTCAGGGAAATCGGGTAACGCAATTCCATGGTGTATTTCGCAAGGATCGGGTCACCGGCGGTGGAAGACAGAGCATTGTCGTCATATCCTCTCAAAGCGATGATCTCACGGCCTCCGAACTGGTTTACCCCGGAAAGACCACTACCTCCTAAGTTAAATCGTTCGAACGGCGTCAATCCTTTTGCTGCGTTGTAAGCTCCCATGTAACCGAATCCGATGCGCGGCATCAAGACCAGTTTTTTATCCGGTGTAAGCGGTAAATAGTATTCGAATGTGAATTTCAGTTTGTAGTACTCCAGGTATTTGAATGTTTCCTGCGCAGTCATGGTACTGAAATCCTTTTTTCCGCCCATTAATGAATACGGAAGCGTTCCTTTTGCCGTGAATGAGATCTTGGATCCTTCCGTCGGGTAGATCGGTGAATTGATCGAGTTACGCTGCAACGCATATTTCAAACTGATGTCGTTTGCGTATCCGTCATTAAAGCTCGGGAATAAGGAAGAATAATTACGTACATCGTAGTATTGGTAAGCCAATTCATAGTATGCACTGAAGTAATCATCCGGGAATTTCTTGCGTCTTCCCAAACCAACTCCCATTCCGGTAATAGCAACTCCCTGGTAAGCAGGATCTCGTTTCTTAATAGTTACACTGCTTGAGAAGGAAGTGTGGTTCAAATAGAATGTAAAGGAATTCGGTTTTTTTCCACCCAACCATGGCTCCGTGAAAGAGAAGTTGTATCCCTGGTAAATTCTTCCGTTGGTTTGTGCGCGGATAGAAAGGCGTTGTCCGTCACCCGTTGGAAGCGGGCTCCATGAATTCGGTTTGAAAATATTTCTAACGGAGAAGTTACTGAATGTCAATCCGAGTGTTCCGATGATACGGCCGGCACCGTAACCCCCGGAAAGCTCGATCTGGTCTGCAGATTTCTCTTCCACGATGTATTCAATGTCTACTGTTCCGTCTTGCGGGTTCGGGATCGGGTTTACCTGGAAACCTTGCTCGTTGAAGTAACCCAATTGTGCCAATTCACGCTGTGTACGGATAATGTCGTTTCTGCTGAACAAATCACCCGGTTTTGTGCGGATTTCCCGGCGGATTACGTGCTCATTCGTTTTGTAGTTTCCTTTGATGAAGATGTTCTTCACACGTGCTTCTTTCCCTTCAACGATGCGCATTTCATAGTTGATGTGATTCGCCGTTACTCCGGTTTCTACCGGCTCTAAATGGAAGAACAGGTATCCGCGGTCCATGTAAAGCGATGTGATGTCCCTTCCGTCCGGACTTTGGTGCAAGCGCTGATCCAATAAAGGTTTGTCGTAAATATCCCCGTATTTGATACCCAAAACGGTATCCAGCGTTCCGGAACTGAATTTCGTGTTCCCGATCCAGGAAATGTCCCCGAAATAGTATTTCTGGCCTTCTTCCACTTTCAGGTAAATACCGATATTTCTACTGTTGATCGTGTAAACCGAATCCGTTACGTAATGAACGTCTCTCAGACCAACTGCGCGGAATTTATCCAATACTGCTTCTTTGTCTCGTGTATAGGCCGTGGAATTGAATTTCGAACGTTTGAAAATACGCATGATGGATCTTCTTTTGGTATCCTTCATGGCTCTTCTCAATTTCCAGGGTTTTACGGAAGTATTTCCGTCAAAAGTGATGCTTTTGATCTTTACCTTCTTTCCTTTATTGATATCGATGAAGAAAATCTCGGAATTGTTAATCAAGGTATCCTGAACCTGTGTAATGCTTACCGTAACATTGTTAAACCCTTTTTCCAGGAAATAACCTCTGATCTTGTTCTTGGTTTTGAATAATAAGTTCTCTGTGATGGTCTGTCCCGACGACAGATCTACTTCTTCGCGGATCTTATCCACTTCTCTTTTGGAAACTCCCGTAAAGCGGAAGCGGGAAAGTTTCGGTCGCGGGGTCAGCTTAATGACTAAATAAATCACTCCTGCTACTTCTTTTTCAGCTTCGATTGCCACCTGGGAGAACAATCCTTCATTCCACAGGTTTTTAATGGCGTTACTGATGCGGTCGGAAGGAATGGTAATGATTTCTCCCTGCTTCAGTCCGGCAATCAGTTTGATGGCCTGCGGGTCGAAATTGTCGGCCCCTTCGATGCGAATGGGTCCTAAAGTATATTTTTCCGTTTTTCCGTAACTGAAATCCAATCCGCCGCCGATGGTGGTACCGGTTGGTTTGACAGAATCAACTTTATTTGGGGTATTGTTTACGTTCATGGAATCCACCTGCCCGAAAGACACAAAGGCGCACGTAAGAAATAAAATTGATAGGAAATTTTTCATAGAATACATTATAATTGTTCGGATACCATTCCGAAACGTCTTTCTCTTGACTGGTACTCAAGAACGGCTTTGTACAGATCATCCTCGCGGAAATCAGGCCATAAAACGGGGGTAAAGTAAAATTCACTGTATGCAGCCTGCCAAAGCAGGAAGTTGCTCAAACGGTTCTCACCGCTTGTACGGATCAATAATTCAGGGTCAGGAATATCTTTGGTTGAAAGGGTAGAGGTAATGAGTTCCGGAGTAATGGACGAAACATCCAGCGTTTCTTCTTTTACGCGGGAGGCCAGTGTTTTTACTGCTTCAGCAATTTCCCAGCGGGAACTGTAATTCAATGCTATCACCAGGTTTACTCCTGTATTGTTTTTAGTTGATTCGATGGCGTTTTGTAATTCATTCCGGCAATCTTCCGGTAAACCGTCCGTGTCGCCGATACTCAGCAAACGGACATTCTGAGCATTCAATTCGTCCACCTCGTTTGCAATGGTAAAAACCAACAGGCTCATCAATCCTTCGACTTCGTCGGCCGGGCGGTTCCAGTTTTCAGTGGAAAAGGCGTACATCGTGGCATATTTCACCCCGATATTCTTGCAGGCCGTCAGGGAAGCACGAACCGAGTCAACTCCGAAAGAGTGACCATACAGGCGTTCCTGCCCTTGCTTTTTAGCCCAGCGTCCGTTCCCATCCATAATGATGGCGATATGCTTAGGTACGTTTGTCAAATCTATTTGATCCTGTAGATTCATGATTACAGAACGAAAATAATTAAAGAATCTTATGTACTGGTGCAAAAATACGTATTATAACAGACCTTAACAAAAAAAGGACCCGCCACGGCGAGCCCCTTTTTATTTGGTTTATTGCTACGTATTATTCTGCTAATACGATAATTTTATTGTTTTGCATTTCCACTACACCACCTTTGATCGCAACATGGATGACTTTCCCGTTGTTCTCAGCAGTAATGTTCGGGTTCGTTTTAGAAGTTACTTTGAAAGCTTCCACTAAATCTACTTTAATGCTTCCTGCACTTAATCCGGAAATAATCGGTGCGTGGTTGTTCAATACCTGGAAAGATCCGTCTAATCCCGGAAATTGAACCGCAGTTGCTTCACCTTTAAAAACCAATGTTTCAGGAGTGATAATTTCTAATTGCATCTTTTTTGGATATTAGGACTTTAGGATTTTAAGACTTTAGGACTTTAAGATTTTAGGACCTGAATGGTGCAGCATCCTAAAATCTAAGTCTTAATATCTTGATGTCCTGATGTCTTATTGTCTAATTAAGCTTCAGCCAACATTTTCTCACCTGCAACTTTCACATCTTCGATGCTTCCTTTCAGGTTGAATGCTGCTTCAGGGTATTTATCCATTTCACCGTCAAGGATCATGTTGAATCCTTTGATTGTTTCGTTGATATCTACCAATACTCCAGGGATTCCTGTAAACTGCTCCGCAACATGGAATGGCTGAGACAAGAAACGTTGTACACGACGAGCGCGGTGAACGATCATTTTATCTTCTTCAGACAATTCATCCATACCAAGGATCGCGATGATATCCTGTAATTCTTTGTAACGCTGTAACGTGATTTTTACACGGGAAGCACAGTTGTAATGCTCATCACCTAAAATTGCCGGAGTAAGGATACGGGATGTAGAATCCAATGGATCCACAGCCGGGTAAATTCCAAGCTCGGAAATTTTACGGGACAATACCGTAGTTGCATCCAGGTGGGCGAATGTGTTTGCCGGAGCCGGATCCGTTAAGTCATCTGCAGGTACGTAAACCGCTTGTACGGATGTAATAGATCCTCTTTTTGTAGAAGTAATTCGCTCTTGCATCGCACCCATTTCAGTTGCCAGTGTTGGCTGGTAACCTACCGCTGATGGCATACGTCCAAGTAGTGCAGATACCTCAGAACCAGCCTGAGTGAATCGGAAGATGTTGTCTACGAAGAAAAGGATGTCTTTTCCTTGTCCTTCTCCGTCACCGTCACGGTAGTATTCTGCCATCGTCAATCCGGAAAGGGCAACACGTGCACGAGCTCCCGGAGGCTCATTCATCTGACCGAATACGAAAGTAGCTTTAGACTCTTTCATTTCGTTCAAATCAACTTTGGAAAGATCCCATCCTCCTTCTTCCATAGAATGAAGGAAAGCCTCTCCGTATTTAATAATTCCTGATTCCAACATCTCGCGCAATAAGTCGTTCCCCTCACGAGTACGCTCACCTACACCTGCGAATACGGATAAACCTCCGTGTCCTTTAGCGATGTTGTTAATCAATTCCTGGATCAATACTGTTTTACCTACACCGGCACCACCAAAAAGACCAATTTTACCTCCTTTTGCGTAAGGTTCGATCAAGTCGATTACTTTGATACCTGTAAACAACACTTCTGTTGCCGTAGATAAGTCCTCAAATTTAGGAGCTTCACGGTGAATTGGTAAACCGTTTGTGTTATCCACTGTGTTGATACCGTCAATAGCTTCACCAACTACGTTGAACAAACGACCTTTGATTTGATCTCCGGTAGGCATTTTAATAGCGCTTCCAGTAGAAACAACCTCCATTCCACGACGGAATCCGTCAGTAGAGTCCATAGAGATTGTACGCACTGAATTTTCTCCAACGTGTGACTGAACTTCCAGAACTACTTTTGTTCCGTCTGCTTTAGAAACCTCTAATGCATCATAGATGTTTGGAAGGGACACGCCTTTGTCGAATGTTACATCGACAACCGGTCCGATTACCTGTGATATTTTTCCTTGAATTTTGGACATTTTGTTGCCTTTTAAGTGTATTCCTTAATTTGGGCGCAAAGTTACTGTTTTTATTTTTTTATCCAATTATTCTGAAACAAAACTTCCTAAAATTTTAGAATTAAGGAAGTTCGATGATTCAAAAGTTTCAGCCGCGGCTGATTAAAAAGTTAAAAAGTTAAAAAGTTCAAAAGTTAAAAAGTTCAAAAGTTCAAAAGTTCAAAAGTTCAAAGTAGATTGATTAAACACCTTTGAACCCTTTGATCCAAATAAAAAAGGCGGGCAGCCGAAGCATACCCACCCTTTCCGGATTATGAAAAAGAAAATCGTTTTCTATTGAATGTTGATCGGAAGACGGTAATAGCTTTTTACTTCTTTCCCGTTTAATTTTCCGGGTTTCCAGTTCGGCATCGATTTTACCACCTTGATTGCTGCTTTTTCGCAGGATTCGCAATCTTCGCTTGTTTTTGTAACGGACACCGAAGAGATCGTTCCGTCTGTGTCTACTACAAACTTCAGGTAAACTTTCGCGTTTCCGTCGATGATGTTCAAATCGATGTTGTCCTTGATGAATTCGTGCAAAGCTTTCATTCCACCCGGAAATTCTGCTGGTTCGTCGACGTAAGTAACCGGATCTACATTTTTAATGATCTCAATGGGTGCGCCGCTACCTCCTTTTCCCGGAAGGTTAAATCCTGGCTCGTCCCAATCTCCTCCCGGTTCACCGGTTTGAGCCTGATTGCCAATGGCTTTATTTCCCTCAGGAGGAGTTACGTTATCCTGATCTGTATCAGAAACCACTAATTCACGAAATTCTGCTATTTCTGCTTTAGAAGGAGCAGCAGCCGGTTGTTCAACGACTTCCGGAATATCCGGAATTTCTTCTTTGGTTGTAAGATCCATCGTCCATGCTTTTAGATCAGTTTCCACCGGTTTTCTCTGCTCAAGTGGTTTGAACAGTGTAGAAGCTCCCCACAATGCACCGATTCCAACAGTTACTCCCAGGAATACCAATAGGATTCTTTTGTCGTAATCTCTCCGGATCTGGTATGCGCCATATTCCTTGTTGCGGTTTTCGAATACCGTTTCGTTGCGCTCTTTTGAAGTCACCATTTGCCATGACTTGGAAGAGAAGTAATCATAAAGCGAGAACGCTGCGATGATTGCCATGATTGAAAGTGTAAGTACCATGATTTGGTTTTTTTAAGTTTATTATCTAGCTAAACGTAAATCCAATAGGCCTTTTTGGCTTTACTTATATTCTAATCTAATAAAGAATCGAATACCTTTTTTTAAAAGAATTTTATCTGTCGAAATGCCTTATTTAACGGTAGCGCAAACAAATTGAAAAGATTTCAGTCTTTTGGTTTTAAGTGATTTAGCCGACTAATGAACCGGGAACATAGACGAAGGCCCGGCTGATTGGCACGAATTTGGTAAGTTTGGGAAAAATTTAAAAAATTAAACAGATGAAAATAGTTACTACTATCGCTTTTATTGGGGCAGTGGCTCTTTCAGGGACAGTGTTTGGCCAATATGAAAAAGTATATTACAGAGACACAACCTTTGAAACGGAAGCTTACAAAGTGGAGATTGACAACGTGGTTGCTCTTCCGAAGGAATTGAAGTTCAGAATGAACATTGTAAACAAAACCAATGATTGGCTTCTGTACAATTCGGATGAAAGCAAAATCGAACTGGGCGGAAAGAGCCTGGATACAAAGGACAAGTATATTTTGATCGCACCGAACGACAGCAAGAAAAAAGTCATGCGTGCGGTAGGCGCAAATCTGAATGATGCACGAACTTTTAATTTTGTTTGTGAAGGAATTTACAAAGTAGCATTGAAACCCGCTGTTGCGACACCGGTATTCCGTTTGCCTGCTTCCAATAACGAATTTGTTGCCGGGAATTTTAAGATTACACTTGCAAATTCAGCAAAAGAAACCGCAAAGACGGATGTGAAGTTCAAGGTAACTTATACCGGTGAAGGATTGGCGTTTGTTTCTCCGGCAAAAGTTTCAGTAGAAATGCCGGATGGAAATCTGTATGCAACTGCCCGTTCGAAAGCAGATGTTTTTGCTATGAAAAAAGGAGAAACTGAATCTTTCCTGGCTACCTGGGAACGCATGGAAGGCGGATCGAAAATGGATATGCAGCTGGTTGAAATGTTGATCCATTTTGAAGGAGTTTTCCAGGAGAGTACACAAACAAAGCTGGATAGAAAAGTGCTTCCGATGTCCTGGAACGATGCCCTTACAATGGGGAAGAAATAAAAAAGTTCAAAGAGTTTAAAGGTTCAATTTTGGACCAGTGAAGCCCGGGTAAATGCCCGGGCTTTTTGTTTCCTGATGTTCAGATGTTGCCCCAAGATTTTCCTGTTTGAAAAAGAATGCAGGGGCGCAATGCTTTGCTTCTCCACATGATATTCCTGAAAAAAACCGGCAATTGTTTTCAGTACGTGGATGAATTAAACTGATTTTAACCTTTACACCATTTATTAGTCCATCATTCCTGACAGATCTATGATTGTCTTGAAACTTCTTAAAACAAAAAACTCCCGACATTCTTGTCGGGAGTTTCTATATAGAACTCTGTAAGTCTTACTTCTTAAAGTAGGCATTTGCCTGTGCGTCTTTCGGATCTAACTCCAAAACTTTGTTCCACATGGCATCTGCTTTTGCTTTATCTTTCATCGGAGAGTTTACGTAGTAATCTCCCAAATATTTCGAAGCTTCGATGATGTAAGCCTTGTAAGTACCGGAAGCGATATCTTCAGGACTCAAAGCTGCCAGGAATGCCTCGTATTGTGGCTGAGCAAGGTACGCTTTTGGTTTGGAATTGATATCCATTTGTACTCGTGATCTAGCCTGCCAGAAAGGACCTCCCGCGAATGTCGGGTAAGTTGTTGCCAAACGACCGAAGATCGAATCAGCCATTTTGTAATCTTTTGGCCCGAAGTAATAAGCGCGTCCGAAGTTGTAATAAGCTGTCGCATCCATTTTGGTAGGATACTGGTTCATCATTTTCGTGTAAACCTCAATCAGCTTCGGATAGTTCTTTTTCTCCGTGTAGATAGCTGCAATATCAGAAAGGTATTCGGAAGCTTTGGCAGTATCGATTGCCGCCGCAAGGTAATATTGCTCGATCGTTTTATCTTCCTGACCCAATTTGTCGTAGATCATCCCCATGTATTTGTAATCCACGGAAATCACTTTTTCTTTCGGAACTGATTTGAAGAAATCTTCTCCGGCTTTCAACGCTTCTACATAACGCAAGCTGTCTTTCGCCTCGTTGCACTCATATAAAGAGTAGTACAGCATACGTTTCGTATACATATTGGAGAATCCGTTTTTAGTCAGCTTGTCCAATTGAGGCAAAGTGTTGCAATATTGTTTTCCTCCGAACAGGGAGCTTGCATAACGGTAACGCGCTTCGTCCGTATCGTTCAGTTTCAAATACTTTTCCCACATTTCAATCGCAGCGTTGTACTGGTCGAACAAAATGTTCAACTCGGCATTTTCACGGTATGCAGGAGCATAATTCGGATCGGCAGCCTGAGCTTTCTTATATTCTTCATTTGCCAGTTTGTAGTTTTGAACGCGCTGATAAATCTGAGCTTTACGTACAATTACACGTGCTGAATTCGGCTCGATAGCCAAAGCATTGTTGTATTGTTCTGTTGCCTGAGTTGCGTTCGATCCGCTTTGAGCAAGCAATACATCACCCAAAAGGATGTAAGCATCGATGTTTTTGGAATCCAGACGAACAGCGTCACGCAAATATTTTTCTGCTACCTTCAGGTTTTTGATCGGGCCTGTTGCGTAAGTTTCCCCGATACGGTGAAGAACAACCGGGTTTTTGCCTTTTGTTTTCTTGACAATCTCGCAGAATTGCTGACCTGCAGTTGTTGTGTCTCCGGAGAAATACAACGCTTTCGCAGCAGCAACCATTCCTAATTTATCTTCCACGTTGATGGATCCTGCTTTTCTCCACTGTGTGATTGCAGAGTCTTTTTCACCGATCAATGCATAGAAATTTCCAAAGAAGAAAGCATTTTCTACACTTGTAGGGTCAGCCTGAACCAACTTTTGATAATCTTTACGCGCTAAATCGTAACGCTCGTTTTCCGTTTTCTTGTTAGCGTCCTGCAAAGTCTGAGCCTGAACGGCTGTTCCTAAACCTAATGCAAGTACGAATAGTTTTAACTTGTTCATGTTTTTTTGTCTTTTCAACGTATTGGTCTCTGTACAATTCCTTTGCCAAATTAGTATAAACTGTTCAAATGGAATCGTTTCTTAACGATTATTTCATATTTATCGACTTGTCTGCGGGCCCCATTGACTGATCTATTAGTTCAATGAGTTTAAATGTTTCAGACGTGGCTGATTCAAAATTTTAATGATGGAACTCTTTGAGCTCTTTTTGGAACCCTTTGAACTTTTGTTATTCCGTAACAAAATTAATTTCCCGCGGAGTTCCTTTTCCCGGGCCCAGTTCGCATTTCTCCAGCAGCAACTGGCCTTCGCGTGCATTGAGCCAATTCACAAAACCGGTATTCAATCCGTCCGGTGCTCCGGAATTGATTGCCCAGATCGGGCGCCAAAACGGGTATTTCCGCTCCGTAATATTTGCTTTGGTAGGTCGCCAGTAGTATTTATCATTTCCCTGGATCCCTACCACTCTGAATTTTTTCAGTCTTGCCTGTACTTTCGGGTCGTCGAAGTCACTGATGTGGTTGTAGCCGATTACTCCCAAGGTGTTCGGATTATCCTGGACATATTTGATCAGGTCTTCCGTATTTTTTGCTGCGTGGACCTGTTTCCCGAAATCGGTACCGATCCATTTCAGAAGGTAATTGAAATTGGCCGACTGTACCTGGTCAAATACAATTTCGACCGGCTTTTGAGAAATTGGCCAGGTAGTGCTTTTGCCTTTTAATAAATCGCGAAGCTGATCCTGGGTCAGTAGAGTATCCATGTTATTCAGATTCACAATAAAGGTAATAGCATCGTGCGCAATGATGTCCGAAGTAACGGTAATATTGAGAGATCTCAGGTATTTCTTTTCTTCTTTGGTGTAATCCCTCCCGATGAAAATAGTCCGTGCTTTTCCTTCCGACAATGCTTTCATGGCGTTTGTTTCACTGGTATAAACCAGGTTGATATCTGCCTGCGGGTAAATTCCCGTGAAGACTTCGGATGCTGTTTTGATCAGCGGCTGGAAGGATTCGTCCAGGTACATGGTTTTCTTTCCGCGTCTGGGAGTATCATCCGGCGTTTGATTGGTGTTGCAGGAATACTGGATTCCCAAAAGAGCTACCAGGCTTAGACTTAAAATGACCCGTTTCTTCATAACCTTATTCTTCTTCTTCTTTTTTACTGTTTTTAATTAATGTGTAAAGGCGAAAACCTCTGTAAAAACCATACAGAAGGAGTATTGCGATACACATTTGACGCTTGAAACCATTGAGGGTGTCCATTTTAAGATCCGTGAATATGAGATAATAACTCAATATCAGGCACATGATCACCATGAAACCGGAAATAAAAAAATTGACGTTCTTGAACATACTAAACGAAAAAAATCCCCCTGACATTAAAAGTCAGAGGGATTACTATTACTAATGAAATTAATTCAATTTAAATGAAACCGGTAATGAGAAGGTACTGTTTACGGCTTTACCGTTAATTTTCCCCGGTGTCCATTTCGGCATGGCTCTCACAACGCGAATTGCTTCCTGGTCACACTCCGGACAATCTGTTACACCTTTTTTCACTTTTACATTGGAGATGTAACCATTCTCACTCACTACGAATTGCAGGTAACATTTTCCTTCCAATCCCATTTCAACCGCTGTTTGAGGATACTTGATGTTTTCAGCAAGGTATTTTTTCAAAGCAGCCATACCACCGTTCGGTTCAGCTGGCTCATCCACGATGTCGTAGATCACTTCTTCTTTTTTCTCTACTTTTTCCTCTTTCTTAACAACAACTTCAGTCTGCTTGGCAAATGCATCCGTCTCTTCGTGAGTATCCGTATCTGCTTTTACATCCTTCACTTCTTCCTGAGGAGGTACATCATCGTTCTGAGTATCTGAAATTTCAGGTGGAACGAATTGGATTGTTTTCTCCATCGGCGGAACTTCCGGCTCCAACGGTTCAACGATATCCTCTTTTTCCAAAGGAGCATCAACAGCAAACGCTGTCAAATCCAAAGGAACTTCTTTTGGTTTTTCCGTAGGAAGATTCATAATCAACTTATAAATCCCGAAAGTTGTTCCGATGAACAGGATTACCCCGGCCATAACAAGTATCAGGTTACGACTGTAATTTGTACGGATTTGGTACGCACCATATTCATGGTTACGGTCCTCAAATACGATCTCGTTACGCTCGTCAGATGTTACCTGCTGCCAGCTCTTTGCGCTGAAGTACTCATACAATGAGAGTCCAGCTACCAGAATTACAACAACTGCTACTAACATATATTACTGTTTTAATTTTGCGTCCAATAATTCCTGCTCGCTCTTTGTAATATCTACTGGAGCGATTACCCCGATCTGAGCAATGTACAATTCATCAATCACATCAATGAAGTTGCGGGTCTTCGCTTTCATATCGGTTTTCACCAATACTTTCAATGCTTCAGGTTTCCCTTTTGCTTCAATGAGTTCTTTCTTGTAAATCGAATCACTGATCTGTTTCTTGTCCAGTTTCCCTTTCAATTCAGTGATCTTGTTCAATACGAAAGTGTTTTTCTCCTTAAGGATTTTACGAATTCCTTCCGGACCGAAGTTTGTCTCAGTTAATTGTGTTGCAGGTTTCCCTTTTGTATTACCAACCGGATAAAACTCTCCTTCGTAGTAAAACACTTTATCATCAGAAATCAAAAAGGTAATACCATTCTTAACCTTAGGAGGCTCTTTCGTTTTTACGTCTTCCTTTGCAGGGTAAGTTAAACTCATCACTTTCGGTTTCGCGAAAGTGGAAGTCAATACGAAGAATGTCAACAACAGGAAACCTAAGTCTACCATTGGAGTCATATCAATCCGGGCGGAACCTTTCTTAGGGCGTTTCTTGCCGCCTTTTTCGCCGCCGCCACCGCTTTCTACTATTTCTGCCATAACTTCTTATAATTGTTGTGCTTCCTGGGAAGTCACGAAATTCAAATTGTTCAACTTCAGGTTACGGAATACTTCGATCACCGTTTTTACTTTCACATATTCAGCTTCCATATCGGCCTTCAATACGAATTTCGGTTTGAAATCTTCCGGTTTCAGAGGAACTCCTCCTTTTCCTTGTTTGGCATTTTCTTCTTCAAACTTCGCTTTTCCGTAGTCAAGCATCTCACGGTTTGCAAAATTGATCCAGTCAGCCAACTCGTTGTTTCTCGTTGTATCAACCGGAATCGTTGCATTCGGTAAGTTCTTGCGCTCGTCACTGTTCAGCGAAAGGTATTTCGGAAGCTCACTCATGCTGCATCCAAAACCTCCTTCCAATCTGGTGAATGTTGTAATGTTCTCTTCAGACAACGGCACTTTGTATTTTGCCATCATTTGCATCAAGACTTTTTTGCGAACTTCTTCTCCGGAACAAGTGAAAAAGACTCTTCCTTTCGTGTCCACGGTAACCATTACCAGGGTCTTTTGAGGAATATCGTCTTTCCCGATCGAAGAAGGGATTTCGACTTTTACAACTTCGTCTGTACGGAAGTCGGCTGCTAGCATGAAGAATGTAACCAAAAGGAAGGCCAAGTCAACCATTGGCGTCATGTCAATGGAAGGGGAACCTTTAGGTAATTTTAATTTAGCCATTCTTACTTATATTATTTCTTCGCCCGAAGACGAATGAATATTAATTGTTAGCGTTAAAGTTTTGAACGATAGCAAAACCAGCCTCATCCATTGCGTGAGTCATTTGATCAATCTTCGTGTTGAAGAAGTTGTACATCACTGTAGCCAATGTAGAAGCGAAGATACCAAAGAACGTGTTGATCAAGGCCTCGGAGATACCGATTGATAATTTAGTTGTATCAGGAGTACCAGCACCCATCGCCTGGAAGGATTTGATCATCCCCAATACCGTTCCGATCAAACCGATCAATGTACCGATAGATACACACGTAGAGATAATTACCAAGTTTTTAGACATCATCGGAACTTCCAAAGAAATTGCCTCTTCGATCTCTGCTTTGATGATCTCTGATTTTTGCTCTTTATCCAAAGTAGGGTCTTTCTGTACGGATTCGTACTTCTCTAATCCAGCGCGGATTACGTTAGCCAAAGATCCTTTTTGCTTGTCGCACTCTTCCAATGCACCCTGAATATCATTCGAGTCCATCAAAGATTTGATTCTTTCAACGAAAGTGTTGATGTTACCACGACCTTTCGTTTTGGAAATACTGATGAAACGCTCAACAGAGAAAATAATTACGATGATGTTTACCGCCATCAAGAAAGGTACGATGATACCTCCTTTGTAGATAGTACCAAGCGTGTTGTTGTCAATCGGGTGTTCATTCGGATCACCATTAACGAAATTTGCAGGATCTCCTAAAATGAAATAATAGATCAGAAATCCAATTCCTAATGCAATTGCAATAGATAATGAGGCAACTAATGATGAAAAACCTCCTCCTGTTTTTGTCTTGCTCATAATTTAGTCTTTATTGAAACTTTTTACATGTTTAAGCCTCAAACATACTAAAAAGGTTTTAATTAGTTCCAAACCTTTTAGTGAAATGAGTTGCCTTTTTTATCAAAATGTTTCAAAATGCGTTTTAAGTACCTTAATTATCAATTGAACGAAAGAATCTGATCTGTTTTGCGGAATGTTACGGTAAAATCAAACCTGCATTAACACAATGTGAACATTCTAACCTTCAGGCTCCCGTACAACCAACGAAAAATTTGGTTCAATGAACTAAAAAATTGTTCCGGATATTCGATAGAACTCTGCCGCTGTCAGAAGTGTGTACAATCAGTAAGGGCGTAAAATTTTACGCCCTTACTTCTCACTTCTTTTAAAGAAATTACCGCATTTTGCAACCGTCCTGAAGGAGTGTTGTATATTTGAAATGAAATTTTTCAGATCAGATCAAGATGATACAAGTAAAGAATTATATATGCGGCCAGTGGGTTGCCGGCGAAGGGGAAGAACAAAAGATTTACAACGCCATTACCGGAGACCAGATCGGCTCGGTTTCAAGTGCCGGACTGGATTACGAAGCGGCGCTGAATTACGGAAGAACGGTCGGTGGAAAGCAATTGCGTAAAATGACTTTCCAGGAGCGCGGCCGTATGCTGAAAGCCCTGGCTTTGTTCTTAATGGAACGCAAGAAAACCTATTACGAAGTTTCTGCCTGGACAGGTGCTACGAAAGTGGATTCCTGGATCGATATCGAAGGTGGTATCGGGAATTTATTTGCGAACGCGTCTTTGAGAAGGCAGTTTCCGGATCTTCCTTATTATGTAGATGGAAATGCTGCGCCTCTATCCAAGAACGGATCGTTTATCGGGCATCATATCATGGTGCCGAAACAAGGGGTTGCTATTCACATCAATGCGTTCAACTTCCCGATTTGGGGAATGCTGGAAAAAATCGCCGTGAATTTGATGGCGGGTGTTCCTGCAATCGTGAAACCTTCGGAGTTTACCAGCTACCTGACAGAAGTGATGGTGAAGGATATCATTGATTCAAAAATCCTGCCGGAAGGTGCATTGCAATTGGTTTCGGGCTTTGGCCGCGGAATTATCGACCACGTTACCAACCAGGATGTCGTAACTTTTACAGGAAGTGCTTTTACAGGTAGAAAACTAAAGGCGCATCCGCGTTTGATCGAAGAGTCTGTACCGTTCAACCTGGAAGCAGATTCCCTGAATGCCATGGTGCTGGGTGAAAAAGCTGCTCCGGGAACGGAAGAGTTCGACATTTTCGTGAAGGAAGTTACTAGAGAGATTACGATCAAGGCGGGTCAGAAATGTACGGCTGTACGTCGTATCCTGGTTCCGGAGAATTTCCTGGAAGACGTACAAAAAGGAGTTGCAGCCCGTTTGGCATCTACAACCATTGGTGATCCTAAGGTGGAAGGAGTGCGCATGGGAGCTTTGATCAACAGAACACAGGTAGACCGCGTTCGGGAGAATGTGGAGTTACTGGCAAAATCACAACAGATCGTTTACGGGGATTTGGACCAGTTCGATGTGGTTGGTGCGGATAAGGACAAAGGAGCATTCTTTTCCCCGATCCTGTTCCTGAACGATTCTCCGTTCGATAAGCAGGATGTGCACAATGTGGAAGCTTTCGGGCCGGTTTCAACAATCATGCCTTATAAAAACCTGGATGAAGCGATTGAATTGACCAAATTGGGGAAAGGTTCATTGGTGACTTCCATTGTTACTGCTGACGATAAAGAAGCACGCGAGTTTGTAGTAGAAGCTGCTTCTGTAAACGGGCGTATTTTGGTTCTGAACAAGGATTGTGCGAAAGAAAGCACGGGCCACGGTTCTCCGATGCCATTATTGACTCATGGCGGACCGGGTAGAGCAGGAGGTGGAGAAGAAATGGGTGGAAAGCGCGGAATCATGCATTATTTGCAGCGTACGGCTATCCAGGGACATCCGACAACCATTACCGAAATTACCCAGCAATACCAACAGGGCGCTAAAGGAAAAATCGGTTCCGTTCACCCGTTCAAAAAACATTACGAAGAACTGGAAGTCGGAGATCAGTTGATCACAGACAGCCGTTTAATCACAGCCGAAGATATCGATGCGTTTGCAGCTTTGAGCGGCGATAATTTCTACGCCCACAAAAGAGAAACGAATTTTACCGGAACCATGTTCGATCAGCAGGTGGCACACGGATACCTGATCATGAGCATTGCAGCCGGGTTATTTGTTGACAGCTACGAGATCAACCCGGTATTGCTGAATTACGGGATCGATGAATTGCGTTTTACCAAGCCGGTTTATCCGGGAGCGAATATCCACATTCGATTTACCTGCAAGGAAAAAGTGAGCACCGATGTGACTCCGAAAGAAGACGATCCGAAAACACATATCCAGCGCGGAGTAGTGAAGTGGCTGGTCGAAATGCTGGACGATACCGATGAACCATTGGTAGGAATTGCAACGATTTTGACCATGGTGAAAAAATTGGATCAGACAATCAGTTAATAATATATTTCATAAGGTAAGGGTGCGATTATCGCACCCTTTTTATTTTTCAGGATAACCGGTTGATTAATATGAATTTCTGTAATTTGGTGCCTGAAATTTAAACACCATGAAAATCGCTTTATTTCTTTTTCTTTCCCTTGTTGCATTGCCTGGCTTTTCGCAATCTAAAAAAGCATTGAACAGGAGCCTTCTGAAAACACATGCGCAATTAGTGCAAAAGAATGATTCCCTGAACCGGATTATCAATCAAAATCGAAAGAAGTTGATGGATTTGATTACATCCTCTTCCAGAACCGCAAGTAGCTTGTACGGATTGCGCCAGGATTTCCAGGGATTCAAAACTGACATTGTCGATTTTCAGAAAAAATTGACAGATCTAAAGTTCGATCCGGCCACACTTGTTCGCCAGGATGAATTGAATACCATCTATGGAACTTACGAGGATGTCGATTATCTGAAAGAAATAGGAGAATGCAAACCAACTCTGAAACCGGCAACTGTCACCCCCATTGAAGATTTTTCAAAGGAGAAGTTAAAGGTACAGAATGAACGCCTGGCTCAAAAAAACCAGGAATATACTACCGTTATTGAAAGTAAGGGGCAAATTCTCCGCAGTTATGAGGAATTAACCTTGAAACTCAATAGCATAGTCCGGAAAATGGAAGCGGAGAATGTGACGCTCACCAGGAATACCCATTTATTAGGGATAAAATATGGACTGTTGCGTTCAAAATGCGTGGAACTGGAGGAGAAAAAAAGGTTGGAAGAAATTGCTGCGGAAAATGCAAAGAAAGAAATGGCCATGAAAACGGCTCCGAAGAAGAATAAGAAAGGAAAAACAATTCGATTTGCTCCTCCGGTAATTACTGAAGATGTCCCTTCTATAACAGGGTTTAATGAGAATTCCGGTTTTGAATCAGATTTGATGCCGCCTCCGCCCCCACCTCCTACGGCGGTTGAGTATTTTGTAAAGCAAGAGCCAGAAATTTTTAACGTGGTTGATGAACCCGCATCTTTTCCCGGTGGCCGTGAAGCATTTGTAAAATACCTGGAGGAAAAACTGGTTTATCCGCAGGTTGCCAAAGATGCCGGAATCTCCGGGAAAGTATATCTGAAGTTCGTTGTTTCAGAGCAGGGAGCTATTTCTAATGTGAAAGTTATGAGAGGAATTCCTGACTGCAAGGAATGCGATCGGGAAGCAATTCGTGTGGTGACGACCATGCCGAAATGGATTCCGGGAAAGAACAATGGTAAAGCGGTGAATTCCTACTGCAATCTTCCGATCGTATTTAAATTATAAGCTATGAGAATTCTGCTTTTTTTTATCCTTGTAACGAGTTCATTCACTTTTGGCCAATCTGCCAAAAAGCTGAATCTACAACTGCGGACTGAATTGGTTGCCGAACAGGAAAAGCAGGATTCTGCGTTTGGGGAATTTTCAAAAGAGAAAACGAGGTTTCAACGAACTGAAAAAGAACTGGAGCAATACATCAAAGATTCCTTGTTTGAGAGAAATCAGAAATTAAAGGAGTTGCGTTCTTCCATTCGCGGATCATTACGAACATTGAAAGAGTTGGAAATAGATACTAAAGACGTCTTTCCTGATGATCCCGATTTTGATTCACATCCCAAATACTCAGTCATCAAAACACACTTACTTTTAGCTTCAGAAAATCCCGTGAAGTTCCTGGATGTATCTGAAGAGGATACGGATTGGAAAGGATTGAAATTGAAGGAGCAGAACGAGGTGTTAAAGGAGAAAATTAAGAAGTACCAAACTTATGCGGCGTATAACCGGATTTATTTTCAGGATCAACTCAATGATATCCGGGAAATAGAAGCTATTCGCCCGCAGGTAGATTCATTAGCCAGAGTGTATGACGCATTGAGTTTGGCCTTGGAGGAGAAAGCAGCCTTGCTGGAAAAGCGCATATATACCGCACGTGAAAATTATCGGGCAAAAGGACCAAAGGGTTTTCCGGATGCTTATAGCTATGTTTTCCCGGATGTGCACCCTGTTATACACGAAGTGCACGATAGGAAGCCTGGTGATGAAACAGGGTATCCATCACAGATTACTGCATGGGAATCCAAAGAGGTTCCGATTGTGGTAGAAGAACTCGATCTGAGGATTTATGATATTGTGGATGAAGTGGCTTCGTTTCCGGGTGGGACGGGTGAATTAAAAAAATACCTGGACGAAAAATTAGTGTATCCGGCCGGCGCTTTGGAAAAAGGGCTTTACGGAAAAACGTTCCTGAAATTTGTGGTGTCTAAGAGTGGCAAGATTTCAGATGTGGTACTGAAGAGGGGAGTTCCGGATTGTCCGGAATGTGATGAAGAGGCCAAAAGGTTGGTCAAGTCCATGCCGGATTGGATTCCTGCCAAGAAAGATGGAAAAAACGTACATTCGTATGCTTATTTACCTGTCACATTTAGACAATAGCACATGAAATCACTATTCTTTTCACTGCTTATTATCGGAAGTTTTACTGTTTCCGCGCAATTACCGAAAAAACAACGCAGGTTACTTACAGCGGATTGTGCATTGGAATACCAAAAACAGGAAGAAGCAATCGCTGTTTTCAGCAAGTCAAGGGCTGAATTTGATTCGGTTAAAATGCTGGCCAATAGTAAGATCCTCTCTTTGGAGAACGGTGCGAAAAAAGTATTGGACCGTTTCACCACCTATTCCGGACTTCTTTACCAGGTAGAGCAATTACAGGCAGAAGTTCCGCCGCTGCTCCATAGTTTCAAACCGGGTGAATCTCCTGTTCCTTATTTGTTCATGGAACCACTTAAAAGCACACTTGCCACCACGTTTGTATTTGAGAAAGTGCCGGAAAAGACGGATATGGGTGATCTGAGCGTGAAGGAGCAGAATAAGGTGTTGAAAAAGAAATTGGAAGAATACAAACGTTATTCGCTTTCAAATGCAATTCGACTGGAAGAAATGAAAGCAACTGCAGCGCGAATCAAAGCTTTTTTGATGTTTGAGGATTCCGTGACGCGGGTTTACACTTCACTTGCAAATGATCTCACTTCAGACAGTTGGAAATTACAGGACCGGTTGAACCAGGAGGAAGACAAATTCCGGAAGAAAGGGCCTGCAGGTTTCCCGGAAGCTTACTTTTTGGTTTTCCCGGAAGTTTTCCCGGGGTTTATTCCCACAAGGCCAGAATCCATAGCGAATAATGCCACCATTCAGGAAGTGATTAAAGAATACCCGCCGGATATGGTAGTTGAGCACAATGATCCGGAGATTTTTGAGTGGACAGAAGATCCTGCTGAGTTCCCGGGTGGAAAAGAAGCATTGGACCAATTCATTGCCAAAAACCTGGAATACCCGGTCAGCGTAAGGGAAGGAATTGTTTTCGGGAAAGTAGTAATGAAGTTTGTAGTTTCCGTGAAAGGAGAAATTTCCGCCATTGAAGTCTTAAGAGGAATTCCCGGGTGCCCGGAATGTGGCGAAGAGGCCGTTCGCTTAATCAATAGCATGCCGAATTGGACTCCCGCAAAACATCAGGGAAAAGCCGTAAGATCGTATATGCGCTTGCCCGTAAACTTTGAATTATAAGTTATGAGATCACTCGTTTTTTTAATGTTTCTTCTTGGAAGTGTACACACTTTCGGTCAATCCGCGAAAAAGCTGAACAAAAAATTGTTGGCTGAACTCGCTGAGGAAGAACAAAAGCAGGATTCTGCTTACCTGGTATTCACGAAGTCGGAAGTGGAATACGATTCCATTCGAGACCTGGTGAGAAAAAAGATCAGGACTGTTTCAATGGAAGAACAGGAAGTTCGAAATTTATGGGATGACTTTTTGCAAGTAGATAATCAATTAAAAGGCCTTGGAGTGAGTTCCGAATCTGTGATTGGTAATTATCCTCAAAAAGAGGATGGATTTCCGAAGCATCGGGATGTTATTGCACCGCTGAAAAAGACCTCTGACAAAAAAGTAGCATTTGAAAAAGTAAGCCCTTTCTTTTTTGTTGATAAGGCTTTTAAGCTTAAAGAGTTGAATCCGTTGTTGAGCGAAAAGTTGGACGAATATCGCCATTATGCTAAAATGAATGCAGTGAAACAGGACCAGATGGAACGAAGTATCCGGGAATTTGCCTTTTTCTCCCCCAAATTGGATTCATTGTCACATATTTATCAATTGTTAGCCGACGAAGTAAGGACGAAAGGAGGAAAACTGCATGACAAACTGGATGAGCTGCGTAGCAATTACATTGCCAAAGGGCCCAAAGGTTTCCCGGAAGCGTACCGGAAAGTCTTCTATGATGCATTTCCACCGCCGCAATATGAAACGATAGAGGAAGCGTTGAAAAATAACCATTCTGAACTGGCGGAACGGTATGATGAAGTAGGTCCTGCTGAACCGGAATCCAGAATTTATGAGGAAACAGACGTGGAGGAATATGCGGATTTTCCCGGCGGATGGAAAAGAATGAAGGAGTTTATCTCTACGAACTTGCGTTATCCTGAAAAGATCAAAGAAAAAGCTCTTGAAGATCGCGTAATGTTGAGGTGCGTAATTTCCGAAACCGGCAGTATTTCAGATATCCGGGTTGTAAAACATTTCCCCGATTGCAAAGAGTGTGACCAGGAAGCAATCCGCGTGGTCAAATTAATGCCGGATTGGATCCCGGCAAAATTTAAAAGCAGACCCGTGAAATCATATGTTATGATCAGCGTGTGGTTTAAATCGTAGACACGCAATGCGTCGTATCCCGACGTAATTCGTTGTGTACAAATAATTGATCATTGTCAAATTGTGATCACATTTACAAATCGAAATCGATCAAAACATTTCAACGCAACAAAAATTCCAAAACGGCATTCATAAATTCCTCCGGCTGTTCTGCGTGGATCCAATGTCCCGCATTTTCAATCGTTACAAAGGAAGAATCCGGGAATTGGTTTTCAATATCCGGAATGTCTTCGTCGATGACGTAATTGGACATTCCGCCGCGGATAAATAAGGTTTGTACCAGGACTTCCTGTTCCGGAAGTGCTTTCAGGATGTTCGGCATTTCTTTTTCCAGGACTTTTACGTTCATGCGCCAGGCCAGTTTCCCCTTTTCAATCCAGTACAGGTTTTTCATGAGGAACTGCCGCGTTCCGTTTTCCGGTACGAAAGGAAGCAATACTTCTTCTGCGGCCGAACGTGAATCCATGGATGTTGCGTTTAACGCCGCAATTCCTGCCAAAATTTGCTGATGATGAGGTGGATATCCTTTGATTCCCATGTCTACAACGATCATTTTCTCGATCGTATCGGGATAAAGCTGTGCATAACGCATCACGGTTTTTCCACCCATGGAATGGCCGAGCAGGTTCACCTTTTCCAACCCAAGGTCGGTGATCAGTTCGTGAAGGTCTTCGGCAAGGAGGTCATAGCTGAAATCATCACTCCAGTCTGTGTGACCGTGATTGCGCTGATCGACTAAAATAACCTGGAAATAATCCGAGAAACGTTTGGCGTGGGTTTGCCAGTTGTCTGAAGAACCAAAAAGTCCGTGAAGGATAATCAACGGTTTCCCTTCCCCGATAATGCGATGCTGCAATTTCATGCTGCAAAACTACGAATCCGCTTTGTTTTTAGCTGAGTAAGTGCGAAAAAAAACGGAAGATGTTCGGCATTTCCCAGTTTGCTTCGGGAACTTCTACGTTGATTCGGGTAGTTTTCGTTTCCGTAATGGTTGTGGTGGAAGGACTTCCCGTTTTGGTTTCTCCTTCGATATCCGTAGAACTCGATTTCCCGGTAGTAAATTGTTTGTCGTTGATTGTTTCAATAATCGAAACAATTTTATCCGCGGAAATTTTCGATTTGTCAAAAGTAATGTAAGCGGTGTTGGTCTTTCTTCCGGATTCGAAATCGTAGGAAACACGGTCCACAGCTCCTGTTTCTTTCAATGCCATCCGGATAGAACCTCCGCACGCATGTTCACAGCTCATCCCTGAAACCTCGATTGCCAGTTTGCGGTCGGCATGTACCGGGTCCAGTTTTTGAGTGACAACTTTCTTCTCAATCTTGATGATTTTCTTTTCCGGAGTGGAAGAGCAGGAACCCAAAACCAATACAGTTGCCAGTCCAAGTATAATCGAGTGTTTCATGGTTTAACTTTTGTGTGGCGTAAAATTACGCGAAAACGAAACACCCCTTTCACTAATTTTTGTTAAAATAGGCCAGTGCCACCGAACTTTAACATGAGAGAGGAAGCGCTGCAGCAACTGAAAATGAAGCGTTGTACGTGTGAACTCCTTCAGACCTATGGTGAACGATCAAATAATTCGTAATTCAACATGCGCAATTCGCAATTAATAGCAGTAATTTTGTACCATGTCTGAAATAGTAAATAAAGTAGCACAAAGCGGATTAATAGCAGTTGATCTTGCTGAATATTGTCCGAAGAATTCTGAGTTTGCAGGTTTTGATTTCGAGCCTTCCCTGTGGCAGGGACTGGTACTGAAAGAAAAGGATTTCCGCGATTACGTCAAGAATTTCGATTGGAATCAATTCCAGGATAAACACGTGTACTTATATTGCTCGGCGGATGCAATTTTGCCTTCCTGGGCATTCATGCTGGTCAGCTCCAAATTAGTGGGAATTGCAAGCTCGGTTACGATCGGAACTTTAGCCCACGCCAGACAGAAAGCTTTGGAATTGAGCATCGAGAAATTGGATATTGACCAGTTTGTTGACGGAAAACTGATTGTGAAAGGATGCTCCGATATTCCGAACCCGGAAGCGGCCATGTCGCAGTTCCTGGTGAAAGTTCAGCCGGTTTGTTCCAGCATCATGTACGGAGAACCTTGTTCCACCGTTCCGATCTACAAAAAACCTAAGCAGAAATAACTTCCGGACGGAACCCTTTTTCTTCCAGTAACCGGAATAATTGCGGCAATAATTCTTTTTGCCGTTCCACAATCTTTGCATTGTCATGGAGAACGAGGATTTCACCTTGCTTGATACGTTTTGCCTCTGCAAGGATGCGTTCATTGCTGACGCTCAGGTCGTAATCGTAAGAAAGCCACGACCACATAATGATTTGGTGCGTTTTAGCGATCTCTTTTGCAACACCCGGCTTGATTCTTCCATAAGGCGGACGGAAGAGTTTCGTAGGATACGTGGCTTCGAATTCCCTGAAAGATTCCAGGTACAACTCATTTTCCGTTTTCACCGAATTCAAATGCTTCATGGTGTGGTTTCCCACCGCATGTCCTTCCGAAAGGATGCGCTGAAATAATTCGGGGTATTTGATCACATTCTGGCCGACGCAGAAGAAAGTAGCTTTCCAGTTGTATTCCTTCAGCAGGTCCAATACAAAAGGAGTGATTTCCGGGTTGGGGCCGTCATCAAATGTAATGAAAACTACCGGCCCGGAAACGGAAAACCTCCACCTTAACCTTGGAAAAACCCAATTCGTTAAGCGTGGAGGTTTAAATAATCTCATTTACAGGAATTTTACCCGACAATCGGTTCACTGTCCGACTCAGCGCCTTTTGGCAATGTTTCAGGCAGAATTCCTTCAGGTCCTGCCGGCATTCCCGGAGTTTGTTTTGCCGGAGCGGATGGAACCTGTGTTCCTGTCAGCTGGAATGTAAAGTCAATCGCATTCATAGTTCCCTGTAAACGCGCTTTCTTGATTGCAAAGTTTCCGTCAGTTCTGCTTTCACCGTTTTCCAGTGAAAGTTGGTCCAATTCGTTGTAAATGCGTGCAAGGTCTACGTTGTAAAGCTCTTCCAATCCTTTGGTAGTTCTTGCAACCAATGGGTTATTCTTCGATGCGATACGCTCATCACCTGCAAATTTGTGCAGGGTTGCGTAGTTGATCACCGCAGAGATGTAATCCATATCGTTGGATGCCGCAAAGTTTGCAGGGCTGTTTTTAAAGTAACCCATAATGCTTTCCAGTTGGCGTGCAACTTCAGCTCCCAGTTTTTCAGCACCCGCTTTGTCTCCGGCTCTGTAAAGAAGACCTACATAATCCTGCAGAACTCCATCCTGGAACTGTTGGTATTCCACACCGTTCGCATCTTTGATCGAACCGGCCGGGCTTGGTCTTTCGCCGTAATCCAAAACGACATCAGCAGGCATTACTTCCAGTGATTTGTGAATCACCTCAGCAGCTTTCTTGCGCAATTGAGCAGTTGTCATTCCCATCGTTCCTTTGAAAGAATTCTCCAGGGAATCTGCCACTCTTGCCTGACCGGAAGCACGCAGGTTTTTCAACATAGGGCCATATTGCGTTTTGCTCATTTCCATTTGCTCCGCTTCGATCACGTAGTGTTCAGCCAATTGGGCAAACATCGTTCTGAACTGAACCGTTTGTCTTCTTGCGTAGTAATCCGTCAATACTTTCGGATCGTTCATTTTGCCGTAGTGGTAAGTCTGCATCAAATGCTTGAACATCAATTTTTCATTAATCGGAGTTTTACCTTGTGCAAGGATCGGGGTGATTTCCCACGCCATACCGTTTGTGCGTAAGTGTCCGCTTTGGTACATAGCCGTAGAAACTTCCGTGTTACCCGGAGATGTGAAGTACATCGGGCGTTTCCAGTCGTTGTGTGCCAACATGTCCAGGATCATGATGTCCGATTTGGTAATCGCCTGAACAGATCTTGAATTGAAACGGAAACGGATCTCATCTTCGCAATTCGCCAATTCATCTTTGGAAATGATTTGGGATGCCAATGCATTTTTCTTATTTACCGGAAGGATGAATCCGGTACTTGGAATCACTCTCAGGGAAGCAGTTCCGTACTTGATCATGTTGTCATCGTTCTTCATGAAAGCGATAACCTCTTTCAACGGAAGGAATGACCAGGTTTCTTCCCAGGTATTCAGGATTTCCTGCATCGTTTCCAATCCTTTTACATCAGCTTCCAGTAATTGGTTTCTGTATCCTTCGAATACTTCCAGTACACCGTTCTCCATGCTTTCGATTGTTTCAACGGAAGCAGAATCAGCACTTGCATTCTGGAATACCTGGCGGATCTCGTTGATGCGTGGCTCGTAAGCGGCATCTTTTGCTTTTACACCCGCCATAACGGTAGCACCCGCATTGGCAAAACTTGTAAAGGCTTGTTTGAACTCAGCAGGGCTGTTTTTTACTTTGATCTTGAACAGGTTCTCAACTGTTTCGCGGTTGATTCCCTGGTTCAGCATACGTGTCGTAGACAAGAAGAATGCCTGGTCCGTTCCACCTGCCCACTGAAGGATCTGGTCCTCTCTGAAAGTGATAGGGAGCGGTTCAGAATCGTACATTTTCATTTTCATCTGGTTGGTATACCAGTCCGTATCGAATAAGCTGGTGTTACACACACGCACATCCGTACGTTCGCCTTCCACTTCCTGTAAATACCAAAGCGGGAATGTATCGTTATCTCCCACAGAGAAGATAATTCCGTTTTTAGCACAGGATTGAAGGTAGTTGTATGCCAAATCATGAGCGGAAGACTTGTTGGAACGGTCGTGATCATCCCATCCTTGCTCACCCATGATGTAAGGAACAAATAAAGTAAGAATTGTAAATAAGGATGCTGCGACAGTACCGTTAGGCAGGGCTTTTCGTAAGCCATAAGCTATTCCGAGTAATACCAGTCCGATGATTGCGATTACCAGCCAGGTAGTTAAAATGATACCACCTCCTGAAAGTGCGAAAAATGAAATGAAAATCGTTAATGCTCCGTAACCGATCAGCATTTTCTTCCAGTCTTCTTTCTGGAAATTTTTGTACGCATCGTATAAAGCCAGAACACTCAGTCCTATCCAGAATGCGAAAGCATAGAAGGAAGCTGCATAAGCGTAATCACGCTCACGTGGCTCGAACGGTTTTTGGTTCAGGTAGATTACAATGGCGATTCCTGTAAAGAAGAATGTCAGGAATACGATGAATGCATCTTTCGGAGCTCTGTAGAAGTGGAAAACCACCCCGATTACTCCAAGAACCAGCGGAAGCATCCAGAAATTATTGTGTGCCGGATTTTCCAGCGTATAGTAAGGAGCATGTTCCTGGCTTCCCAAACGCGCATCGTCAATGAAAGAGAACCCGGAGATCCAGTTTCCGCGCATTTCATCACCATGTCCCTGGATATCATTCTGACGGCCTGAGAAGTTCCACATGAAGTAACGCCAGTACATCCAGTTCATCTGGTAACTGAACATGTAGCGCATGTTTTCGCCGAAACGCGGAAGTCTTAATCCGTCCTCACCGTTCTCATCGGAATCCCTTACATCCGTAGGGTCATATCCAGACCAGTTTTTGTAGGCAATAATTTTCGGATCGTTCGGATTTCCGGAAGTATAATACATACGAGGCAGGAAGGTTGTTTGAGCATAAACCTGCTTGCTGTTTTTTCGAACACTTTCGTTGCTGGAAAAATACTTCTCTTTCACCGAGAAGTTGCTTCCTTTGGATTTTGCCCAATCCGTTGCCTCTTTTTCAGTCATGAAAGCTTTTGCATCCAATCCTGTCTGGTCGTTTTCAACTACAAAGCGGCGTAGGTAGAAAGGTGCGGCATCCTCGTATTCACTTTGATCTGCCGGAAGGGAGTTCCAATAATTCCCGTTCAGGATAGGCCATGAACCGTATTGTTCACGTTTCAGGTACGCGTGAAGCGTTACCAGGTTTTCCGGGTCGTTTTCATCCAAAGGCGTGTTTGCATTCGAACGGATAACAATTACCGCAAAAGAACCGTAACCGATTAACAGGAATGCCAAACTCCACAAAGCAGTATTTAAAATAGGTTTTGCTTTTCTCTTCGCATAACGGAAAGCCCACATAAAAGCCCCGATCAGCAATAAGAAGAAGAAAATGGTTCCGGAGAAGAAAGGTAAACCGAATGAATTCACGAAAGCAACCTCGAAAGAAGAAGCCAATGCTACGGATCCCGGGATGATTCCTTCCTGTACGAAAGCAAGTACTACTACAGAAATCAAACCGGTCAGGATAATTCCTTTCAAAGTGGTTTTTTCCCACAAGTTAAAGTACATTACAAAAGCAATTGCCGGTACTGCGAGTAGCCCCAATAAATGGACCCCGATCGCCAAACCGAACATGAACCAGATCAGGATCATCCAGCGCATCGGAGATCTTCCGTCTTTGATTTCGCCGTGCTTGATACCGATCATTTCTGCGTCCCACTTCAGGATCATCCAGAAAATAGCTGCAGTAAACAAAGAGGACATCGCGTAAACTTCCCCTTCAACGGCGGAGAACCAGAAAGAATCTGAGAAAGTATAAGCCAAAGCTCCCACAACTCCCGCTCCGATCGTAGCGATCTGGTCACCTCTCGACCAGTCTCTGTTGGTGCGTTGCATGATCTTCTTACCAAACATGGTGATTGACCAGTACATGAATAAAATCGTGAATGAACTGCACAAAGCTGAAAGGCGGTTGATCCATACGGCAACCATATCAGGCTCTGCGAAGAAAGAGAACAAACGTCCAAGTACCATGAATAACGGTGCGCCCGGAGGGTGACCAACTTCTAATTTATTTGCGGCTGTAATGTACTCCCCGCAATCCCACAATGAAACGGTATCTTCAATGGTCAGGAAATAAACAATCGTTGCGATTAAAAAAACAAACCAGCCCGTAAGGTTATTCAGTTTATTGTAATTCATGATTTACTTTGAAAGTTTGACTCGCGAAGTTATAAATATATTGGCACGATTCCGCATAGAAAGGTTGAAAAATGCTAAATGAATGAAATTCAATGTTTTTTCCACTTTTTCGTTTAAAAACACCAATTTTTTTACTCCTTTTCTTGGATGGAAAGAATTTAGTATTAACTTTGCCACCGCAATTGACCCATGGTGTAACTGGCAACACGTCTGATTTTGGTTCAGAAGAGTCTAGGTTCGAGCCCTAGTGGGTCAACAGGGAAGGAGTTCAGAGATGAGCTCCTTTTTCTTTTATTACTCAGAAGTCATGCGAAGGTTCATTCACGGTGATTTTGACTAGGTCCGCTGGTTGGTACAGTTTGGTTAACTTTCAGACATTCCATTTCCCGGTAATGCACCTATAACGTCAAGCATTGCGGTTGTAAGTGTCATCGTGTAAATAGTGTCGTAATCAGCTTTTGTGAATTCAGTAATATCTGCCATTCTTTCTGTCGGGTTTGAGTTTACGGTAAGTTGAAATCCGAACGGCCGATGAACAATCTCTGACATGTTAATAATACTTCCATTTGCTTGTAAAATTGTACTAAGCCCATTGTAACGGCAGTTCTTAGATATGGTGGTGAAAATATGAACTCGATATTGTTCGGGCAAATCTTTACATTCCCTATCCAGTACAAATTTTCGTAAGCCTAGATCATCTGTGAGTACGTTACCATTCGCGCACATAAACATGGCAACGATTTGTTTCATAACATTCAACGGCTTTATCTGGAACTTTAACTCATTTACTCGATATAAGTCTTTCAATTCTCTGAAGTTATTCATGCATTGTTCAGCAAACTCTGCATAATCTTTAGCGTACCAATTGCCAGTATTGTTGTTGCAACTTGCACATAGACAATGTCTACCGAACCCTTGATTTGCTCTTCTATTCTTGCCATACTTATGGCTCGTACTAACAAATACTTCCTCATGTCCTTGAACCAGCTTAGGTTTTGAATTGAATGCAGACTTTGGAGGTATGTGTTCATACGTTAGAACTCCATACGTACCACAAATACTGCATTTTCCTTGTATTTTCTTTGCCATTTTGTGTATCAACTTATTCTAAAGTTAGAGATTTAAGTTATACGCTTCCATCGCCTCCACACTCACAGGGTAGAAATCCAGCGGGTACTGTTTACTGTTCTCTTCGGTAGTGACAAGGAAAACGCCGTTGTCTGAAATAATCTGTACGAGAGAGTCTTCTAACATCGTTGCGGTAATGCCATCCATCACCTCTGCATAAACTAATTGTGTTTTCATGATATGTGTTTTTTGAGTGTAAACTGGGGGTGGATCACTTCTCCACGAAATGACAACAGGAACCAATCCCGCCAAAATCCGAAGCCGGGGCGGTTTGCAGATTAGCCCATCAGTGCGGGTGTCAAGCCTGAGTTTAAAAATGGGGAGGGGTAGAATGGAAAGTTCAAACAGTAGCAAAAGTGTCAATCTCTCGTGCTTTTGGGGTGGGGGGATATCACTCTGATGGCTGGGTCGTGATTTGTGCAGAGTATGTCTCTTTGAATGTTTTCTCCCAACCGTAGTCGTAGTTCCCTAACAAATTCAGAATGGTGGAAGATTATAGGAACGGACGGAGGTTGGGAGAATTAGAAGTTGAACCAAAATTTGAACTAAAATTTCACCTATATAATATGGTACAGGTAGAAAATCAGAGCATTTTTTGGTTCAACTTCTCAGTAGATTTAGGCTAGCTTTTCCATCAACCGTCGTACAGTTGACGTCGGTATTCCTGTTTGGTCAGCTATACGTTGTTTAGACAACCCACTATTCAAAAATGGTCTTAATACTTCCAAACGTGGGTCAGGCTCCTTGTTCGCCAAACGTTTTTGCTTACTTTTCGCTGACTTTTCCAATTTACGGGCCTCGGCAATTTCAGCTTTGAAAGTTCGATTGAACCAGCTACAGTATTCCTCAATGTAAAACTTACATAGTGAGATTGTTCCACATTCTACTGGTTTGTAAGAAGTATGACCCAATGATCGTTTTGTAGTCTTGAAAGCCATTTTCAGAAAGTGACGTCTGCGGTACTTAGTGGTTTCAACCATTCGTTTGTATTTTGCAAGTAAATTGGCCTGCTCCTTGCGCAATCCATTGAGTGAGGAATCTATAGGGTCACGCAACAGATCAAAATTGGCTCCAGTGATTTGTCTGTTCTTCAACTCCCTATCTAGTTCTCGAAGTTCTGAATCCTTGGTTTTTATCCTTTTAGCTACTTCTTCTAGTGATTGCAAAATAAGCCTCGGCGTTGAGTTGCTCATCTTCACCTTGTCCAATAGTGATGCATTGTGATAGCTGATACGTTCAGCTTCTTCTTCCTCCAACACTTCCAGATAACAATCGAATAGGTACTTGTCAAACTCTGTGCGATGTGTGAATTCGTTGATTTCCTGAAGTGAGTAGACCAGTTTAGTGAATGTTTTAAAGATTTCTGCGTCAGTAATTCCAAGTCTTTTCCCCTCAACTATGTAGTAGGACTTTGTGTGAATTACTTGATAAGTAAATTCACTTTTTTGCTGGTTGTAGGACCATGTAGTTGAGGATATTGGTCTGTTGTAGTAGTCCAACTCGACAGATCTTGTGTTGGTTGTTGGACTTACTCCTGTGCGCTTAAAGTCGAGTTTCAGTGGGGTTTTGGTACAGTTTGCGTTGATTCGCTTCTTGATGTCAGACGCATTCGCCTTAATTACTTGAGGGTTTTCCTCGTTTTTGCGATTTTTCATAAATGAAAAAATAATTTGCTCCATCTGTGCGATGAATGATTAATTTTTTCATTTTAGTCGAAATCTAAGGGCATTGTGACAGAACTCACTTTGCCTTTTGTGTTTTATAGCCGTTGCTATCTTACAAAGAAAAACACAGTATTTGGATTGACCAAGGGCCATTGGGTATTTTCTTCAAGGCGAAGGGTCTTACTTATTATTGAATTTAAAGGATTGCAGTTTCGACCCATTGGCAAAACGCTACAAAAGGGCAAGATTTCGGGTGGTACAAACTCTGTGTGCTGAATCTTAGGGGCGGACTTCCAACAACTCATTGTACAGAACTACCGCACGATTGCGAATCTCCTTTGCTGTCAGGTTGATCGGATAGGTAAGCATGGAATCGTGGTAAACGTCCAGCCAGTTGTCCGGTATCATTCCGTGTTTGTAGCCCATCATTTCGGCGATTACTAAGTCCAGTGAAAGGGTGTACCTGTCGTTTTCCGTTAACCCGATACTGTTCAACCCGCTCAATAATTGATTGTGCTTTATGTCCTCCGCTATCAAAGCTATAATTCGATCTCTCTCCATACCACAATTTTATAGAGTGGTTTTGGGATTTTCAAACGTTTTCAGAGGTTTTTGAACAGGTAAACTGCGAGTATGACACCCGCAATTTTCCCCATCCATCCGTACAGTTTGTTTTGTGGCGAATTGGCATCACCTTTCCCGAACACCGCGTACAAAATCCCACCAATGATAAACTCACCACCAAAGTAACCGAGTATTCCGCAAAGAAATATCATGGCTTATCGACTATAATAACGAACCCAACGGTTTAAATTAGGGGCGTAAACCTCCGTAACCATTTCATTCGGACTTATTCCAACGACCTTATAAGTAGTATTTGGTTCTGTGATAATGCCAACATCAGTTGAATAATTGAACCAACCGAGCGACTCATGCAGAGAAAAATATCTGTCTATTGATTCCCCTGAAATGACGCCTGTTTCCCTGTAAACATTCCTATTTCCGTAGGTGTCTATAGATTTAAACTCAATAGTTATGTGACTATTGGGATAATAGGTAGTATTCACGTATGATTCGGGTGAATGGTCACCATAGAATCTAATACTGTCCAGAGACCATGTGCCTATCATTTGAACACCCCATTCTCCTGGCTCATCAACTGTTGTAGGTGGTGGAGGGTTTGTAGGTTCGGACTTTTCCTTTTTGCAGGATACAACTGCGATAGAAACACAGAAGAGCATAAGTGGTATTCTTTTCATAATTAGTGAATTAAGATTTGTAAAAATTAAATACTTACCGTTCGGTCATTACAAAAGTAATGCATCGTCCTGACTTTTCGGTCATGGAGAACGGAGAATTATTGCTGACCATAGCAAAACGGCTTAAAGAATTGAGAAACAAGAAGGGAGTAACCCAAGAAGACGTGTACAACGACACCGGAATTCATGTGGCGCGGATAGAACAGGGAAAGCGTGATATTTCATTTACCACTCTTTGTAAATTGGCTGACTACTTTGGTGTTGACCTTAACGGATTTCGTTAGGCGACACTTTGCTTAAAGAACTGGTGTCCGCTCATCATTCCCGCGTGTTCCTCCTTCGTTACCCGCACATACTTTAAAAATACCTTCTCCGTAGTGTGTCCTGTAATCGCCATGATCGCCAAAGTCGGAACTCCTGCCTTGTAAGCGTTAGTAGCGAAACTTCTGCGGGCGCAATGTGAAGAAACCCATTCGCATTTTGCCTTTGTCGTCCGAACCTTTTTACCTCCGATGGTTCTGGTGGTTGTTATGGGTTCATCCAGTCCGGCAATCCTGCACACTTCCTTGATGTATTCGTTGAACTTCTGGTTCGACATTACCCGTGGCTGACCATCATATTTGTCAAGCACTCTTTTTGCTTCAGGGTGCAACGGGATAATTACCTCCTGATCTGTCTTTTCCGCCCGTACCTTGAACATTGTACCATCGTTGATAAGATACTCTTTGGATAGCTTGGAGTAATCCTGTGAACGTACCCCCGTGTAGCAAGCAAGTAGAAATAAGTCCCGCACATTGTCCAGGTGTTTGTTTGGCATGATCGTGTTACGAATGGTTCGTAGTTCGGATTCGTTCAGGTAAATGGTATCCGCTTCCTCTGCCGGTTTCTTGAACGACCTGCTAGTGAAGATCATGTTGGTATGCAAACTGTCTTCGTACGCGGCATTCATCCAAGTTTTCAGGTTCTTGACGATGTTTCCTAATGAGTTGGTAGAGAGATTAAGTTCTTTCATTCCGTACGTCATCAGGGAGTTGTAAAATGCATGGTCAATCTTGTCGAATGTCAGCTTTACCTTCTTCAACCGCTCGTACTCCTCAATCTTGTTTAGCGAGCAGTAGAATTGTTTGATGGTGCTTTCCTTTCGCAACTCTTTCACACGGTCGATGTACTTGCGGACGTAGGTTGTTAGTCTCTGCTCGTTCTCATTAGAAAACTCGGGGTCGGTCAAACGGGTTCGTATTTCCTTCACCGCGTCCGTGAGATTGTCTTTGGTTAATGCTCCGTCCTTTTGCAACGTGCGAACCTTCGCCAATATCTCGGATTTGAAATTGTTGATGAGAATGTTGGTTTCCGGTGCGTCCGATGTACCCTGTACGGTTTGTGTCTTCGGGTTGAACCTGCCTTCTTTGATAGTGATTCCCAATGTGCCTTTTACGCGCAATTTGGAAACGGTGATGTCTGCATACAAGTACAGCATGCCTGATTTCTGTCTGATAGTGACCTTCATAATACTTGATTTTGTTGGTCTTTTCGCAGGGACAACTGGGGACGATTATGGGTACACTTTTTCCCAAATGACACAGAACTATTGCCGCAGGATGAAAGTGTCGGAGAAGGGCTCTTTTGTGGCTTTTTGTTGGTTAGATTGGAAAACTGACCCATGGTGTAACTGGCAACACGTCTGATTTTGGTTCAGAAGAGTCTAGGTTCGAGCCCTAGTGGGTCAACAAAAAGAAAAGAGCATTCAAAGTAATTGGATGCTCTTTTCTTTTTCCTCATTCTCGTTCTGTTTCTCATTCCGATGTGCTATTTTCTTTTTGCAGAGCGAGAATTGAGAATGAGAATGATGACATCATTTCTCGTTTCTCTTTTAAAGAGGTATTAAGGGGGGAAGAAATTAAGAAAAGCCGATTTTATAACGTAATTTGGTATTTCCTGGTGAATTTCTAATTTGATCGAATAAAAAATAATCAGGTTAAATAGAAGGTTGGTCTGTCTTCTCATTTTGTTTCTATTCTCTTTTCTAATTCTTTAACGTCTAGCCACTTCTTTTTCCCTTATCTTAACCTTGAAATCAAAAACGAGGGGTATGAAAAAGCAGTTTTATCTGGCTAAAGAGCAGAAGTTTTGTCCGGCGTGCGGAACGCCGTTGCAGGAAGGGCACGCGCAATGCCCCAATCCGACTTGTCCGACCAATCAGCCACCGCCGGTTCATTAATTGGTAGTAAAGAAATGAATAAAAGCCCGGTCATTGAGTGTCTACGCATCGCGCGTAGCATAGGCGCAGCCTGTTCGATATGCCGGGCTTTCTTATTTTTCATCCCGATAACCAGCATTGAATTTTTGTAATTCCTTAACTTTTTCCGTTTTTTTTTCTTCCTATTTTAGAGATAACAGAAAGGCACAACGAATCAGAAGTCAATTCTGATCTCTCTATATACTAAGCTTCATTCAGGAATTGGATGAAGCTTTTTTATTCCGGTCACTAATAGAAACATCCATACATAATGCAACCACATAGAGCCATAGATCACATAGTTAATGTATAATTAATTTAAAAAACTATGTGCTCTATTGTGAACTATGTGGTTGAAATAAAATTGCTCTATCGAAGATAGAGATTCTATTATACCTGCTTCCCGTTGGAGAAATGATACCTGATTTACTCCTTCACAAAATTCTGGATGCGTTTCATACTCTCCGACTCATACTGAAACCAATACAGCCCCGACGATAAATACGATAAATCCAGGTTCATAAATAGGGCTTCGTCTCTGATCTCTTTCAGTTTTGCTCCCCGGTAATCAAAGATTTGGAGCGTGTATGGCTTGTTTTCCGGGAGTTCCAACTGTACCGTTCCCGATGAAGGATTCGGAGCGATCTTTAAACCAATATTCGGATACGGAACAACCGGCGGCTCTACGTAGGTATAAACCGTGATTTTGTCTGTTGCCGAGCTTGCTCCTCCGTTATTGACCAGGTAAATTTTCTTCCCGTCGGGAGAAACGGCAATATCGCGTAACCGTCCATTTAATTCCTGATCTTCGGCAAAATATTTTTGAGGATTCGGGTTCTGAGAGGTTGAAGCGGCAATCGTTCCCTGGGCATTTAATTTGAATTGGTACAGTTCCATATCGGTGTTGTCGCCCTTCTTTAAAGTCACCAGCAAAATGCTGTTCGTCCATTGCGGGATCGAGGTGCTTTTGTAGTAAATACCGTCCGAAGGTGCAACGGTGCACCAACTGGATCCGACGTTCGAAACAGGAGTTGGCACTGCACAGATAGAGTAAATGGGTTCTACCAAATGGTCGTTCGCAATTTGCGGATGCGGAACATAATTCGAGACATACGCTGCTTCTCCGGGAAAATTGTTATCGTCGTGATAACCATGCACATCTTTCCAGCCGTAATTCATTCCCTTTTCCAGGATGTTGATCTCGTCATCTGTCTTGTCGCCGTGTTCAATGTCGTAAAGAATGTCCAGGTTGGTGTTGTAGACCAGGCCTTGCGGATTGCGGTGTCCGCGGGTGTAAAAGGAGTTACCCGGAATCGGGTTGTCGGTGGGAATGCTTCCGTCCATGTGGAAGCGGTGAACTTTTCCGTTGTCTGCCGCCGGGTCCTGGGCAAAATTATTCGGGTTGTCTGTCGGAGGATTGTAACAGGAGGTATTGCTGGATCCGTGATCGCCTACTGTGACAAACAAATAAGGGATCGTATTCTGTTTGATAGCCAGTAATCTTCCACCCAAATGATCGTAACCGGTAGAAATTCCCGTAACAATGTCCTGGAAAGCCACAACCTGCTCTGTGTTCGGGTCCCATTCAAGCCTGCGGATTTTAAAACGCGTGGCAGGGCTTCCGGATGTTCCCGAATTGTAAGAATACATGAAATAAATAAAGGAAGATCCGGGAGTTTTAAAATCAGGGTGCAGGGCCAGTCCTAATGTTCCGCCTCCGATTCCCAGAGCCGGACAAAGCACGGAGTTTTCCAGCGGACTTCCACCGAAGTAATCAATTGCGACATAAACTACGGTCTTGTTTCCGGTTTCCGGGTCGATTCTGGAAACGGTTCCGCTGCTTTCGGTTACCCATAGCATGGAGTCCGGGCCGTAAAATAGTTCCCAGGGAGTGGAAACGGGTGTCGGAAGTTCAGACCGTGTAAAGGTTTGGGATTTTCCCGCAAAAGAAGTTATTAGAAGGAGCAAAAACACGAAATGCTTCATGATCGATGGAGTTGATGCCTAAAAGTACGATTTTCAGGCTTCGATAAGGAGATTTTGTATTCAAATACAGCTTCTTTTCTGTAAAGTGTATCTTTGTACTATATATTAGAATACATGTCGGAAGAAAAAAGAACGGACCTGGAATCCCTGGGTGAATTTGGAACGATTGATTTATTGACGAAGAATTTTTTGATTACAAGAGAATCTACTGCTTTTGGAATCGGAGATGACGCAGCTGTACTGGAAAGAAACGAAGAGCAGTTTACTTTGATCTCAACCGATATGCTGGTTGAAGGAGTTCATTTTAACCTGATGTATGTTCCTTTCAAGCATTTGGGGTACAAATCCGTTGCGGTAAACTTGTCGGATATCGCAGCAATGAACGGAACTCCGGAGCAGATCACGGTTTCAATCGCTGTATCAAACCGCTTTCCGTTGGAAGCTCTGGAAGAATTGTACGATGGGATCCGCCTGGCTTGTCAGCATTATAAAGTGGATTTGATCGGTGGTGATACCACTTCTTCGAGATCCGGCCTGGTAATCTCTGTGACTGCAATCGGGGTAGTGGATAAATCCAAAATCGTTTACAGAGCAGGGGCGGGAACCAATGATTTGTTGGTTGTCTCCGGAGATTTGGGGGCTGCTTACGTCGGATTGCAGGTATTGGAGCGCGAGAAAAGCGTGTTCGAAGCAAATCCGGATATTCAGCCCGACCTGGATGGAAAAGATTACATCATTCAACGGCAATTGAAGCCGGAAGCGCGATTGGATGTGATCAATTACCTGAAAGAGCTCGATGTTGTTCCTACATCCATGATCGATGTTTCCGACGGCCTGGCATCTGAGGTCCTGCATCTTTGCAAAGCCAGCAATAAGGGAGCCATGGTTTACAATGCAAAACTTCCGATCGATTCATTGACATCCACTACAGCAATTGATTTTAACCTTGATCCGACAACCTGCGTGTTGAATGGAGGCGAGGATTATGAGTTGCTGTTTACCGTTGCTCAAAGTGATTTCGATAAGATTAAAGGAAATCCGCACATGACTATTATCGGTTATATGACAGATGCGAGTGAAGGAACTTATTTGGTCGATACGAATGATTCGTTAATTCCTTTGAGAGCTCAGGGATGGAATCACTTTCAATGATCCGTTCAGAAATGATAACACAAAAAAAATCCCGGTTCATTGAACCGGGATTTTTTTATTTATTGTCTTTCTGATCTTTCTTTCTTAGTGGATCGGTGATGTCTCCTCCGTTTGGATCCGGATCGTTTGGATCAACCGTTGGATTTGTATTTGTTCCGCCTCCGTTGTTTCCACCCAGAGCATTAGGAGTTCCGCTTCCGTCAGGAGTTGGAGTTTCAACCGAAAGGTTTTTCACTTCAGTTGATGATGAGTCCATGCAACCACCTTCCCCTGTTCTTGGGCGGATGTCAGCTTTTTGACAAGCTGCAAATACGACTAATAATGATGCTATAAGTGTTATCTTTTTCATATCGTAAAAACGCATACTGAACAAATATAAACTATTTAATCATTGATTTCCAAATTTTCATAAGGAATTTTGATTAAAACGCGCGTTCCCTTGATTGAACGGTCCGGATTCGTCATCTGAAAGGGGCCGATCAACTCATAATCCTTATTCCACATCTGGCGGATCAGGTCTATTCTTTTCGATGTAATCTCCATTCCCTGGGACTTGTGATCTCCTTTAAACCTGGCTTTTTTGTTCAAACTGTAATCAATTCCGATCCCGTTGTCGTCAATGCAGATTTCCAATTGATCACCCAGTGCTTTGATCGTCACCACGATTTCTCCTTTCTTGGTCTCATCCGGAAGAATTCCATGGATAATACTGTTTTCCACGAATGGCTGAAGGAGCATGGCAGGAACGGTTACCTGTTCGAGGTCAATATCCTGGTTGTCAATTTCATAAGTGAACCTGTCTTTGAAACGCATCGCTTCCAGGGAAAGGTACAATTCCAGGCGTTCCAGTTCTTGTTGTAAAGTCACCACATTATCTCCTTCCGAAGCACTGTCGAGGTTCTTCCGGATCAATTTTGCAAAGCTGGTCAAATACCTGTTCGCAGATACCCGGTCTTGCGTATTGATAAAATACTGGATGGAATTCAGTGAGTTGAAAATGAAGTGACGGTTCATACTGGCATTCAGGGATTGCTGCTCCAAAGCAAGCAAACGCGACTTGTTCTCCAGGTTGATCTTGTAGTTCCGCTCTCTTTCCCGTTTGATCTGAAGCCTGAAATAATACCGGATCCCGAAGGCAATTGCTACGAAAACCACGATATAGAACCACCAGGTTCGCCAAAACGGCGGAGTGATGGTAATGGCAAACGAACTGATGTCCGAAATTTTCTTTGTTCCCGAAATTGCGCGGATTTGCAAGGTGTAATTTCCCGCATCCAGGTTGGAAAGAATGATCGTAGGGTTTAGAGTAGGAGGTGACCACTTGTCTGATTCTCCCTCCAAACGGTATTGAAAAGTAACCGATTCGGGATCTTCCATCGAAATACCGTCCAGGTCAATAATCAGGTTGTTCTTGGAATAATTGAGTTTCAGTCCGCTGTAAATATCCGAAGGATTGATTTCGCGGTAATTTACAAGCACACGGGCAATGTTCAGCTTGGGAGCAAAGTCGAAGAACCCGTTTTCCGAACTGAATTGAAGTTTAGCAAGTCCGTCACTGGTTCCGAACCAGAAATTGCCGTCTTCATAAATCGAAGAATTGATGTTTGATTCCAGGTTGATCAACCCGTTGTTGGTGCCGATGTGCTTGACCAAAACTTGCGAATTTTCGCTGTTCTCAAAAACATACAAACCGTCATTCGTTCCCACGAAAATGTGGCTTTCCACCCGGTGGATGAAATTGATGAAGCGCGCACCGCTTTTCGAACTGTAGGAAACATCCTGGAAGTTGATCCCGTCGAAAATCACTAACCCGTTTTCCGTCCCGATCCAGACGCGGTTATCCACATCTGTTTCGATGGAAGCAATACTTGCCTTGAATTTCTTCAGAAGTTTCTGTGTTTTTTTAGCCAGGTTGAGTTCGTATAACCCTTTGGAGGTTGCCACCAGGATATTGGAATAATACAATGTAATATCCCGTATATTTCCGTCTTTATTGATGTTGAACTTGAAATTGGAGTAGTGGTGCAGGGTGTTGTTCTCAATGTAGCCCACACTTTCTTCTCCTGCCACGATCAAGCGGTTTTTGAAAGGTTTTAACACCCGGAAGGTAGTCGAGAAGTTTTTGGAAGGATAGTTTTTGGGAGCAGATTTAAAATCCCAGCTGAAAATTCCCATATCGGTGGCAAACCATGCCAGTCCGTTGAAATATTCAATGTCCCAGACAGTTGTTGCCGGAACCGGAATGTTCTCGCAAACGCCCTGCAGGTTCATTTTAAAAGCTCCCTTGTCGTACGAACCGAAGAGGTAGCTGCCGTTTTTGAGCTTTGTTCCCGAAAGGATCAGGTCGGAGGGCATGCCCGTTTTTGTGGAATAGATCTGCAGGTTTTGATTGGCAAAGCGGATCAATCCTTTTCCGTCACTCCCGAACCAGATATTTCCTTCGTTATCCTGGAAAGAACAATTGATCGCTTTTACAGGGAGTCCGTTTGCTTCGTTTAGATTCAACTGGCGCATTTGAGGAGATAAACGGATCACTCCTTCAGGTGAAGACAGCCAAAGCTGGCCCGACTTATCGTTGTTTAATGCACCGATGTAAAGATCGGTCGATTGAACCGGGATCGAATCGAATTTTTTGAAGGTGAGATCGGATCTGAACAATCCTTCAAAGGAAGTGGAAATAAAAACGGTGTTTTGCGTCAGTGCAATCCCGGAAATCCGGCGGTCTTTAAATGCTTCTATGCGGCTGAAATTAGTCAGGTCGCTGGTGAAATACAATCCGTCCCGGGTACCTATATATAGTTTCCCGTTAATAATTTCCAGGTCCCTGCAGGTGGAAGCGTCCGGGTTATTCAGGGCTATTTTGGAAATATGCCCGTTTGAAATAATATACAATCCGCTTCCTTCGGTGGATGCAATGATCTTTCCGTGGTACTGGATGAAATCCGTCACAATGACCGTGCGGTTATTGTCTCCAAGCGAATAGGTTTGTGCCTTGTTGTTTTTAATTTGGGTGATTCCGCCTTCATGTCCTACCCAAATGGTCTTTTGGATGAACTGCAAACAGGAAATCCGGTTGTTGAACAAGCCTTGTTCAAGCGGAAAAGTCGTAAAGGTTTTCCCGTTGAATTTCGCCAAACCACCCAATGTTCCGACCCAGAGATAACCGTCGTCATCCTGCGTGATGCATTGGACTTGTGATTGCGGAAGGCCCTGTCCGTTGGAATAAGTAATGAAAGAATAGTCTTGCGCCATTCCGATAGCAGAAATGGCTGCAAAAACCAGTAATAAGAGTATCCTCATCCTTCTTTCAGCATTTTTACAAAATCAGTTACGCGGTTTCTTGCAACAGGAATGCGAAGCCCGTTTTTCAGAACGGCAAAGTGACCGTCTTCATTGATGTATTCAGCTAAATTGTTGAGATTGATAATATGTGATTTGTGAATCCGGAAGAATTTCGCGGGATTCAGGATGTTTTCGTAAATCTTCAAAGTTCTGGTGTCCAGGTAACGTGTTCCGTCGTTGAAATAGATTGTGGTACAGTTTCCGCTGGCTTCCAGGTGTGAAATCGTATTGTCTTCCACAATTTTCAATCCTTTGGTGTGGCTGATCGCAATGCGGTTATTCGGTTTATTGCGAAGCAGCTGGTCTGACAAGTTGCGCAGACTGCGGAAGTAAGTCACGTAATTTTCAGGATCCTGCCCGAATACGTTGTTTGCTTCTACCAGTTTTTCAACTGCAACTCTCAGGTCGTCAATATCGATCGGTTTCAACAGGTAGTAAACAGCACTTGCATTGAAAGCGCGGATGGCGTAGTCTTTAAACGCCGTAACAAATACTACCAGGAAGTTTTTTTCTTCTACTTCTTCCAGCAATTCAAATCCTTCGGCACCGCTTGGCATGCGAATATCCAGGAAAACCACGTCCGGTTTGCTGGCAGTTATCAATGCCTTGGCTTGTTCTTTCCCGGAAGCTTCACCGATTACTTCGATTTCCGGACAGAAATCATCCAGCATCATGATTAAATTTTTGCGTGCGTATTCTTCGTCATCAATGACTAAAGCGCGAAGTCTTTTCGGTTCCATAATGTAGTTTGTTACTTGTTCTTACCGACAATTTACGAGTTCTTATAAATTGAGTTTTTGTTTTCAAACAGAATATACTCAGAATTGAACTGTTAAAATATGCTGGTTGGGTGTATAATCAACAATTAATACCGTTAAAATTATTTATTTTTTTGCAGGGGCGGAATGTTCCGTTCCTGTTTATTCCCAATTAAAAAATAGTTTGTAGTAATTGAATCACTTCCTCCCGGTTCTCTTCGTGCGACATGTGCGCAGCATTGGGGAAGACGACCGACGAGATCTTATGCTGTTTGCAGAAGGAATCCAGTAAACCTACGTTAATCAATTTGTCGTTGTGTCCGCTGATGACGCTGAACTTTTCGGGGTTTTTCTCCATCAGGTATGCCAGGTCGAAACGGTTTTTCATCGCTAGGGAGGCCCAGCCGATTGCTTTCGGGTCCATCTTTTCAGCAATTTGCACATAGTGATCGATGGTATCCTTCATCATTGCCGGATTTGAAAATAAGTTCGGGATGGCTTCACGGATAAACACGGCGGATTTGGTGAGCACCATGTTGGCAACGCGTTCCCGGTCCCTTTTTTTGTCTTCCGAATCGCTCCACGGATGGGAATGGAATAAAATCAGGTGTTCAATCCCCGGCATGAGCTTGATGAGTTCCAGTCCTACATATCCGCCCATAGAATGCCCCACAACAATCGGATGTTTCAGTTGCTCGTGAATGATGATCTTTTCCACTTCTTTAGCCATCGACAGGATGGAAGGAGTTGCGTTGAAATCGACCGGACTTTTACCGTGGCCGGGCAGATCTACGCATATGGCTCGCACAGGCAGATGCGGGATCAGTTCGTCCCACATGCTGCAATCTTCCATAAAACCGTGCAAAAAAACAACAGGACTCCCATTTCCGGAAATCCTGTAATTCAATAATTGTTCATCCATAGCTTAAAAATTAGTTCAAAACGTTCAGGAAGTTCAAGAGTTTAAAATCATTGATCTGTTTGAACCTTTGAACCGATTGAACTTTGAACAGCGTTTATTTTTGATTCATCAACGTTTCTATTTCGTCTGCTTCGATCGGGATATTGCGCATCAGGTTGAATGGCTCTCCGGACGCCTGCACAACCAGGTTATCTTCAATACGGATTCCCAACCCTTCTTCCGGAATGTAGATTCCCGGTTCACAGGTGAAAACCATGTTTGCTTCGATCGGAACATTCCATAAACCGACATCGTGTGTGTCCAGTCCCAAATAATGCGATGTTCCGTGCATGAAATACTTTTTATATGCCGGCCAGTTCGGGTCCTGGTTCTTAATATCCGTTTGGTCCAACAGTTTTAGTCCAAGTAATTCGGATTCCATCATGCGGCCCACTTCTTTTTGGTATTCAGCCAGCATGGTTCCCGGAACAAGCATTTTTTCAGCTTGTGATTTCACGCGCAGCACAGCGTTGTAAACTTCTTTTTGTCTTGGAGTAAAGCGTCCGTTAACGGGGATACTTCGCGACATGTCCGAAGAATAGTTGGCGTATTCCGCACCAACGTCTAAAAGAATCACGTCACCGTCCTGGCATTGCATGTTGTTTTCAATGTAATGAAGCACGCACGCATTCTTCCCGGAAGCCACAATCGGAGTGTAAGCCCATCCTTTGGAACGGTTGCGCAGGAATTCATGGGAAAATTCCGCTTCAATTTCATATTCCCAAACGCCCGGTTTCACGAAACCAAGAATTCTGCGAAACCCTTTTTCGGTAATATCGCAGGCAACTTGCATCAAATCCAATTCGGTTTTTTCTTTCACGGACCGGATCCGGTGCATGATAGGCGCACTCTTATGGACCTGATGTGCCGGATAATCCTGTTTTACCTGGATGATAAAACGGTCCTCACGCGTCTGAACAGTGGTATCTGCGCGCAGGTGCTCGTTCGTGTTCAGGTAAATCCCTTCTGCTTCAGCCATCAGTTGCTTGAAGATAGTCGGGAATTGCTGCAACCAGTAAACCGTTTTGATGCCGGCTGTTTCAAATGCCTGGTCTTTATTGAGCTTGGCGCCTTCCCAAACCGCAATGTGATCATTGGTTTCCTTCAGGAAAAGAACTTCACGGTGGGCTTCGTTGCTGGCATCCGGAAATAAAACCAATATACTTTCTTCCTGGTCCACGCCGGATAAGTAAAAAATATCGCGGTGTTGCGTAAAAGGAAGCGTACCATCGGCACTAACCGGATAAATATCATTGGAATTGAAAACTGCTAAGGTGTTTTTTACCATTTTTGCCGTAAATTTCTTACGGTTTTCAATAAAGAGGTTTTTGTCTATTGGGAAATACTTCATGATTCTATCTATAAGTCTCGTGAAATTACTAAAAATTCAAAATGCAAAAGTCAAAATTCAAAAGTGAATCATGCCTCTTGAACTCTTTGAACTCATTTTGAACTTTTTTCTACTGTTGAAGTAGATCGTAAGTACTTTACGAACTACCGGGTGCAAATTTGTATCATCAAAGTCAAACAGTATGAAAACAATATTCGACAGCATCTTATTAAACCGCATTCAATTTGAGAGTTCATCCAAAGAAGTTCAACTGGATTGTTGTATTTATGAAAACGGGAATTCTTACGAAAGCCAGATTTTTATGAGTATGAGTGCATTCAACCAGTTATTGTGCGAATTGAGTGTTCGTGGAATTGACCTGGATATGGATGAGAACCTGGATACGATTGTGATCTCTGATTCTGAGATTATTTATTCGATGGATTTGACTTCCGACAGCGACAAACCGATTTTTCTTCCATACTATTGCTTGCCTGAACAAAATAAGTTGTTAAGAGCCTAGATGTGTGAGATTTTCAGAAATATCTTTGGAGTAAGAAAAAAAGTTGTATTTTCGAATTGTGTTCTGCGGAATGCATTGGTTTGAAAAACATTATCTATGAAAAAAATTATTCCTCTTTTTGTGTTCGGTTCAGTCTTTTTAGCGGGTTGTCCGAAGCATGAAATTATTCCGGCACCGACACCAAAGGTGGAACTGGAATCCAGTTTTATCGGTCTTGTAAACGGAAGTCAGTTGGAGTTGACACAGAATGTTGACGGATACTATTTAGATGCAACAAAAACGAAATTCATCCAACCTTCACCGACTCCTTCATTGGCTACGTATTATGCGAACATGAAATCATCCAATACCCTGGTTTCTATTCGTGTAAGTTTGGGTTCGATCCAGTTTGACGGAAGCGCGAACAGCGATCCGAGCTTGTCTGTCTTCAATAACTTCTTTACGACAACAACAACTCCGGTTTATACTGCAAATGCAGCTAACGGTTTTGAAGTAGTTTACCGCGATGGTTCAGGAAATGTATGGACATCTGATCCTGCTTCGACTCCTCAGGACGTAATTTTCACCGGAATTGTTCAGGAATCTGACGGTTCGGGAGATTACTCGAAATTCACTTGTACGTTTAACTGTAATGTATACAGGGATGTGCCTGATACGTCGACACCTAACCCGAGTGATTCGATAACAATTTCACTACCGATCCAGAACGGAGTTCTAAAAGCCTGGTTTAAAAGATAATTGATAATTTAGAGAAGCCATCTGTCAACTGACGGATGGCTTTTTAGCTTATTCCTTTTATGCAACAATTGAAGATCGGAATTATTGGGGATTTTAACTTTACCTTCAATACGCATCATGCGACAAATATGGCATTAGACCATGCAGGTCGTTTCCTGGAGGTGGAGTTGTCTTATTACTGGATCAAGGTTAATGAGATTATCAACATGAAACCACAGCAATTGTCCAATTACGACGGTTTCTGGTTTGCTCCGGGTCCGTATCTCAATTTATTTTACCTCAACGGAGTCATCGATTTGCTGCTTCAGCAGGAAGCTCCTGTTTTTATTACCGGAGAAGGTTACAAAGCCTTGATCGATGTGTTGATCCACCGGAATAACCTGAGCGCCAACGGTGAAAAACTGATCTCGGATAACCTGGTAGACGGAAATCATTTCGAGCGTGTTTATGTGGTTCCACATTCTTCCGCATTGATCCATTTGTATGAAACCCGTAACCCGGAAGAATTAACGGCAACACGTTACAGCTTATATCCGCAACTCATAGGGAGCCTCACGGAAACAGATTTGGATATTGAAGCTTATAATCAATTCGAAGAACCTGAGATCATCAGTTTAAAGAACCGCCGATTTTTCCTGGCGTGTGGATTCTGTCCGCAAATCAGTTCTACCAGGGAACTTCCGCATCCCTTGGTTTATACGTTCGTCAAATCCTGCTTTTTAGGCAATTAATCTTCGTGCTGCTGAACTTCCTCGAAGTATTGGTCGGCCAATAAGTTACTTCCCAAAGCCGCTTCAACCGCCAGCACATCACAGCGCTCATTCTCAGGGTGGCCATTGTGGCCTTTCACCCAAATGAATTGGATCTTGAAAGACTTGGCAACAGATAAGTAGCGAAGCCACAAATCTTTGTTCTTTTTCTTGACGAACCCTTTTTTCTGCCAGCCATAAACCCATCCCTTATCGATTGCATCAATGACGTATTTGGAATCGGAATAAATCCTTACGGGAATGGTATTGGTTTTCAAACTTTCCAGCGCCACAACAACTGCGAGTAATTCCATGCGATTGTTCGTTGTTAAGCGATAACCCTGGGAAATTTCCTTGACGGATTGTTTGTATTTCAGGATGATTCCATAACCTCCGGGTCCCGGATTTCCTCTGGCAGAGCCGTCTGTATATATTTCAATGTATGCTGACACCTGCCAAAGTTATAAAAAATCTCCACTTTAAATTTTTTTATAATCCTTGTAGAAAAAGGGGTTTTCCTTAAATAGTTGTTAAAAATTCACCATGGTGGATTTTTTAGGATTCCAATAATCAGAACGGTCGAACGGGGCTAAAATTCTTCTGAATGCAGGTTTTAGAACGATAAAGTGATGGTTTTTAATTCGGTAACGAGGTATTAACTTTCAAGAAATGTTGGAAATAGCTTAAAATGCATTTTGAATATCATAATTTAATGCGCACTTTTGTAATCGAAAAGGAGCTGATATCTTCAGTTTCTGATTCAGTGAATAGTGGTTAGGTTAGGTTAACGAAAAGCGGTCAGCAATGACCGCTTTTTGTTTTTCACCTAAATACTATTTTTAAAGTTCAACTAAAGATTGTTTACCGGACAACCTCCACAAACCCTGATTTCTCGATCGGGCTGTTGTCTTTTAAAATTCCGGTTAATTTGTAGAAATAAACTCCTTCGCTGCAAGGGTCGCCGCCCTGAGTTTTTCCGTCCCAGAAAGTTGTTCCTGTTTGATTTTTTGCTTCGTGCACTACATTTCCCCAACGGTTTACGATCAGGATGTCAAATGACTTGAAAATGTCTTTCTTGAAGGAGAAAACCTCGTTGGTTCCGTCACCGTTCGGAGTGATGATATTCGGCATTTCGAAATCACCGGTAACAGTAATGACTGTTGTGTACGTATCAAAACATCCGTTCGGATCTTCTACCGTCAATGTAATGGTGTAAGATCCCGGTGTGTAGTAACTCGGATAAACGGAAGCCCCGGAGGTGTTGATTACCTGAGGATTAGGCAACATATCCCATGTCCAGGTAGAAATTCCGTTCACACTGGAAGATTGATCGTCCAGTTCAACCAGACTACCCAGGTCAATAGCCGTTGGGTTTACCACAAAATAAGCATTCAATCCGATGTCCGGAATCGTGATAGGATTCATCGGGTAAATCACCTCACAGTTATTGCTGTCTGTAACGGTCAATGTGGGGTTGTAAGTCGTTACGTCATGGTAAGTATGCGTAAAGCTCGTAGAATCGCTTACAGTCGTTCCGTCGTCCAATGTCCACAGAATGGTTTCCAGGAAGCTCGTTGCGCCGATCGTGAAGTTCACGTCCTGACCGCATCCACCTGTGTTTTGTGTCCAGGAAGGGTTTGCAACCGGACCGAAAATCGTCAGGTAATTCGCGTAAGTAGTATCTGCCGTACAGCCGAATTCGTCGGTAATGGTTAAAGTCAAACTGTAAGTTCCCGGGAATACATAGGTGTTGTTTGGATTTTCAAGTACGGAAGTTTTTCCGTCTCCGAATACCCAGCTGTAATTGGTAATATTTCCGTAAGTCAGGGAAGCATCTGTTAAAGCGGCAAAAACCGGAGGGCATAAGTAATCCCCGTTTGCGTTTGTAGCGGCTCCGCTGAAAGTATATTGCGGAATTGCAACCGGCGTTGAAATGGTCAATACGCGTGATAATGTATCCTTACATCCGTTGCCATCCGTTACGATCAACACATAACCATGCGTGAAACTGGAAGTGGCGTTATTCAGACTTTCGTTGTACGTATGCCCATAATCCAATCCTGTGCTTACTTGTGAACCGTCAACGATCCACTGATAGCTCAACGGTGCGAAACCGGAAGAAGCATTTGCTGTAGTGACATTTTCCTGGTTACAGATAACGGAATCAATAGTGAACGAAGCAACCGGTTTCGTAATTGTTATCGAAGTGGATGCCGGCGCGGAAACACAACCGAACTGATCCGTTGCTACCAATGTAGCTGTAAATGTTCCTTCGGTGTTGTAAGTATGGCTTACCACCGTCCCGACACTCGTTGTTGTTTGTGTGGTGTTGTTGTCGTTGAACGTAAATAGGAAGGACGCAAGATTCACCCCGTTGTTCTGTAAGGTCGAACCGTTGGTGAAGTTGACCAAAAAAGGTGCACAGCCGGCATTGTCATCCGGAGTAATCTGAGCCGATGGCAGTGCAAGAGCGGTCATCGGGCTGAAGGTTGCGTCGTCTGCACAGCCAACGCTGTTGGTAGCTGTTAAGGTAATGGTGAATGTTCCGAAACTCGGGTAAGCGTAAGTTGGGTTTGCCCCGCTGACTGTTGCCCCGTTCCCCATATTCCAGGAGTAAGTTCCGAAAGGATGCGAGGACGTGGAATTGTCCATCAGCGTAATCGGGTTATTTACACAAACGCTGTCATTCGATATTCCTGCAATTCCCGCAGTAGTAGTTGAAATATGGACTACCTGGGTCGTACTGTCTGAACAACCGGTCGTGTAGTTGTAAATCACCTGCTCGATGGTGTAGCTTCCGTAAGCGGTGTAGTTGTGCGAAGTGGATCCGAGGTTGGCATCGTCGAAATCGGGATCGTCAAATGTGGTGGTTGATCCGTCTCCCCAACGCCAGATCATCGAACAGTCATCCGGAATTTTTCCGATGATGGACTGATCGGTAACGGCAACATTTACTGGGAAACTTGCAGGATTGCAATACAATGTTTGAGCAGGCGTAAACCGGCTGATAGGAGCCTTGATGTACACGGCATCCGGAATTGTCAGTGTATCGCTGCACCCGCGGAAAGTTACGATCAAAGTCACATCGAAATAACCGGTATCCTGTGTGTAGGAATGATCCGGGTTTTCCAGAGTGGAAGTGCCTCCGTCACCAAAGTTCCACAGATAAGTTACTTCGGTAGAAGTATGCGGCGTTAACACCACTGACTGATTGTGGAAATGAACGGATCTTTTGGCACATTCCGGGCTTTGGTCCAGTGTAAAAGCAACCAAATCTACTTTTCCGACTTCAATATATGCCGGTATCGTAGTTGTTCCCTGGCAACCGGTAGAAGTGGTGATGGTTAAAGAAACATCGTAAACGCCCAGGTTGTAAGTATGAGGAGGTGGGTTTTGACCAACGAAAGTCGTTCCGTCGCCAAATGTCCACAACCAGTTTGTAATCGGAATACTAGCCGATGAATTATCTGAGAAGGTTACGGTCAGCGGCTCACAACCTGCGGTATCGGTGCTGGTGAAGCTGGCAACCGGAGGAGTTAATGTAACTGCATTTATGCTCACTGATCCCGGACATCCGTTTGCTCCTGTCATAGTAAGCGTTACGGTGTAAGACCCGTTGCTGGAGTAATTGTGCACCGGTGGATTTTGCCCGTTGAAAGTTGTTCCGTCGCCGAAGTTCCATTGGAAATTGGTTCCGCTCGGGCTGGTATTGGTAAAAGTAACTCCCTGCGGAGCACAGCCTGTTGTTGGATTTGCAGTAAAGGACGGAACCGGGGTCGGTAAGATGGTGATTTGTTTCGTTGTTGATCCCGAACAACCCAGCCCGGTATTTTGAGCGGATAAACTGATCGTGTATGTTCCCGGAGTTGAGTAAACAACGGTATTGTTTTGCGAAGTGGAACTAGCCGGTGATCCTCCGGGGAAAGACCAACTCCAGGAGTTCGCGCCCACCGTTGAATTATCTGTAATAGAAACAGGTGTGTTTTGACAAGCTGTTGCCGGAGCAGTTATTCCCGCCTGGAAATTCGAAATAACGATCGGTTTGATCATCGTATCCTTGCAGCCGAAACTGTTGGTCGCAATAAGTGTGACGTTGTAAGTCCCAGCAGTGGTATAATTCACTGCCGCCGGGTTTTGCTGAGTAGAAGTCTGGCTATTCCCGAAATTCCAGTTGTAGGAAACGGCTCCCGTGGTGGTGTTCCCGAAAGTGACACTCACCGGAAGGCTACAACCGTTCGCTGTGGTAGTGAAATTCGGAACAGGTTTCGGGTTTACTTTCACGTATGCAGACTTCAATTCGAAATCAGCCTGGCCGTTTGAAGCCTGAACCGTTAAAGTGACCGTGTAAGTTCCCGGCGCACTGTATACGTGGTTCGGGTTTTGCACGGAAGAAGAATTTCCGTCACCAAAATCCCATTGATAGGAAGTAATCGGTGAACTTCCCTGAGTGGACTGATTGGTGAAATGGATACTTTCTTCCAGACAAACAATAAGTGGTGATGCAGTGAATTGAGCAGTAGGTGGTGTTTGTGACAATCCAAACGTGGATATCATTAGGCAAAAGAGTAGTACGCGCATAAGTAAGCATAGTTTCAAGGTTCACACTATTGTGAGATTAACGATCGCTTGTTGTTAATTTGTTAACAATTAACTAATTAAATCGTTAATCTTCCTCGTAAAGATGCTAAATTAATCGATAAGGTTGCTCGATAACCAGCGTTTCATTTCATTTAAATCCATCTTTTTTCGACCGGAAATGTTATCTGCCTGATCTATAGTGATTTTACCAAGACCAAAATATTTGGAATCCGGGTGTGCGAAGTACCAGCCCGAAACCGATGCAGCGGGCCACATGGCTAAGGTTTCGGTCAAAGAAACACCGCTTAACTCTTCGGCATTCAGCAGTTTAAACAGGTTTGGTTTCTCGGTATGGTCCGGACATGCGGGATAACCCGGTGCCGGACGGATTCCTTTATATTCTTCCGCAATGAGCGCATCATTGTCCAATGTTTCGTCTTTGGCGTATCCCCAGGTTTCGCGTCTTACTTTGGCATGCAGGTATTCTGCAAAAGCTTCTGCAAGCCGGTCGGCCAGTGCTTTGATCATGATGGAGTTGTAATCATCGTGATCGTCTTCGAACCGTTTTACGTGCTCATCAATCCCAAGTCCGGCAGTAACCACAAACGCTCCCAGGTAATCAATTTGTCCGCTTGCTTTCGGTGCAATAAAATCTGCCAGGGAAAGATTGGGCTGGCCCTGTGCTTTTTTTGTCTGCTGACGCAAAGCGTGCTGAATTCCTAAAACAGAAGACCGTTGTTCGTCGGAATAGATTTCGATATCGTCATCAATACTGTTGGCCGGGAAAATCCCATAAGCTGCTTTAGCGGTCAGCCATTTTTCGTCCACGATTTGTTGCAGCATTTTCTGTGCATCTTCGTAAAGCTGTGTAGCTTCTTTTCCAACCACCTCATCTTTCAGGATGCGCGGGAATTTCCCATGCAATTCCCAGGTTTGGAAGAAAGGTGTCCAGTCAATGTATGGGACCAATTCTGCCAGGTTTTGTTGTTCAATGACCTGAACTCCCAGTTGATTGGGCTTTTTGATGGTTTCGGAATTGAATTCTAATACCAGCTTATTCTTCAAAGCTTCCGCATAGCTCAGTACCTGTTTTGCTCCGCGGTGTTTTTCATGGTGTTCGCGTACCCGGGCATAATCTGCCTGCACGTCTTTCACGAACTGTTCTTTTTTATGACCCAATAACTGCTCAACCACCGTTACCGAGCGGGAAGCATCCAATACGTGAACGGTTTGTCCTTTGTGGTAATTCTGTTCGATCTTAACGGCTGTATGTACCTTGGAAGTGGTTGCTCCACCAATCAGGAGCGGAATAGAAAGGTTCGCGCGTTCCATTTCTTTGGCAACGTGAACCATTTCATCCAAAGAAGGCGTAATCAATCCACTCAACCCGATAACATGTGCATTTTCATCGATAGCAGCCTGGATGATCTTTTCCGCAGGAACCATTACTCCCAGATCCACAATTTCGTAGTTGTTGCAGCTAAGAACTACCGAAACAATGTTCTTCCCGATATCGTGGACATCTCCTTTTACGGTGGCCATAATCACTTTTCCGGCAGAAGCTGACTTCCCGTCTTTTTCCGCATCGATAAAGGGCAAGAGGTAAGCCACGGCTTTTTTCATCACACGAGCAGATTTCACGACCTGCGGCAGGAACATTTTCCCGCTTCCGAATAAATCTCCTACAATGTTCATTCCATCCATCAGCGGGCCTTCGATTACCTGGATCGGCCGTGGGAACTGGTGCCTGCATTCTTCCACATCTTCGTCAATGAAATCTACGATCCCTTTTACCAAAGCATGTGCTAAACGTTCATTCACCGGGGCATTTCGCCATTCCAGGGAAACTTCTTTCTTCTTGTCTTCTCCCTTGAAATTCTCCGCAAAATCCAGTAAGCGTTCCGTAGCATCGTCTCTTCTGTTGAGAAGCACGTCTTCTACGTATTCCAATAATTCCTTGTCAATGTCGTCGTAAACCTCCAGCATGGAAGGGTTCACAATTCCCATATCCATTCCGTTTTTAATGGCGTGGTACAGGAATGCCGAGTGCATGGCCTCACGAACCGGGTTGTTTCCGCGGAAAGAGAATGAAACATTCGACACACCACCGGAAACATGTGCTCCGGGAAGATTTTCGCGGATCCATTTGGTGGCACGGAAGAAATCCAATGCGTTGTTGTTATGTTCTTCCATTCCCGTTGCAACCGGGAAAATATTCGGGTCGAAAATAATGTCTTCGGGTGCGAATTTGACCACATCTACCAAAATGCGGTAAGAACGCTCACAAATTTCGATACGCCTTTCGTAACTGTCTGCCTGGCCTTTTTCATCGAAAGCCATAACTACCGTTGCCGCACCGTAACGTTTGATCAGCTTTGCCTGGCGAATGAAATTTTCTTCCCCTTCTTTCAGTGAAATGGAGTTTACGATTCCTTTTCCCTGGATACATTGCAAACCGGCTTCGATAATTTCCCATTTGGAACTGTCGACCATGATCGGAACGCTTGCAATATCGGGTTCAGCAGCTATCAGGTTCAGGAATTTCACCATGGCTTCTTTTCCATCGATCATTCCTTCGTCCATGTTGATATCGATCACCTGCGCACCACCTTCCACTTGTTCGCGGGCAACGGATAGCGCTGCTTCGTAATCATTTTCCTTGATCATGCGCAAAAAAGCGCGCGACCCGGTTACGTTGGTGCGTTCACCGATATTTGTAAAATTACTTTCAGGTGTGATGGTAATGGCTTCTAAGCCCGATAAGCGTAAATGGTTCATGCGTTTGCTGTTTCGCTGATTTTTCTGGGTGAGTATTTAGCGGCAATTTCAGCCATCTTGCGAATGTGGTCCGGAGTTGTTCCACAACAACCCCCGATGATATTGATCAATCCTTCCTGCAGGAATTCCTCGATCTGGGTTCCCATCATTTCAGGAGTTTCATCGTACTGCCCGAATTCGTTCGGCAATCCTGCATTGGGGTGAGCGCTCACTGCAAATGGTGCCTGGTTTGCCAATACCTGCAGGTAAGGCCTCATAGCATCTGCCCCCAAAGCGCAATTCAACCCGATGCTTAAAAGCGGCATGTGGGAAACGGAAACCAAAAATGCTTCGGTGGTTTGCCCGGTTAATGTTCTTCCGCTTTGATCGGTAATGGTTCCGGAGATCATGATCGGTATCTGAATACCTCTTTCTTCGCTCAGTTCATCAATGGCAAACAAGGCTGCTTTGGAGTTCAGGGTGTCTGTGATGGTTTCCACCAGCAGGAAATCTGCTCCTCCGTCTATTAACCCGGTTGCCTGTTCTTTAAAAGCGGTTACCAGTTCCTGGAAAGTGATTGCGCGGAAGCCCGGGTCATTTACATCCGGTGACATGGAAGCCAGTTTGGTCGTCGGTCCCATGGAACCTGCAACAAAACGCGGTTTGTCCGGATTTTTAGCGGTAAACTCGTCACATACTTCCCTTGCAATTTTTGCTCCGTGGTAGTTGATGTCGTAAACGGCTTTTTCCAGGTGGTAATCTGCCTGTGCCACAGACGTTGCTCCAAACGTATTGGTTTCGATGATATCTGCACCGGCTTCCAGGTATTGTGCGTGAATTTCTTTGATGACATCCGGGCGTGTCAATACAAGAATATCGTTGTCGCCTTTCAGTTTATGCGGGTGATCTTCAAACCAACCTTTACGGAAATCGTCTTCTTCCAGTTTATAACGCTGGATCATAGTTCCCATCGCTCCGTCAAGGATGAGAATGCGCTCGTTTAATAATTGCCTGATGTCTTTCATAGCTTATTTATTGCTTTGCAAACTATGAAGTCGGGGAAGTAGTTTCGAAAAACTGCTTATATACTTATCTCTTCCCAATGGTTTCACCGGGATCGGATTTGGCACCTTTTCGTTCAAAACGGCAGGTTGCCAAGGTTTCACAGGGCCTGTCCCTCCACCTTTCTTCATAAGTTATCTCAAAGATCTGGTGCAAAGATAACCAGTAGATTTGATTTTAAAAAGGAATTGATAGAAAATTGGTATGGATGCGAGGCATCGCGTACCCACAAATTTTATTTTAAATCTGGTTAAAAATTGAATTTCATATTCCGGTCATCCAGGACGGCGAAGGAAATTTTACCGGTCCATCTGGGAGAAATGTGGTTTCCATCGGAGAAAACGCCATACAGACCGATTCTTAAACGTCTTTTCGAAAACTTGAAGTTACGCTCGATTCCGGCCAGCACTTCGTAATGCCTCCAGTTGTATTCTGCCACATACATAGCTCCGCATCCGAAAACCAAACCGATTCCTGTTTTCTTCATAAACGGAATTTTGTTCATGATGGATCCGTTGTCGTGGTGGATGAAATGGGCTTCGATGTAATAATCGCGGGAAGGAAGGGACGAATCCTGGTCCTGGAACGAGTACAAAGGATTGGAGAACCAGATCGGATCACTTCGGCGTTGGTACTTGAAATCGGCATCTTTCAGGCTCTTGGAGCTGAGGAATTTCCCGGATCTGATGTGATAGGAAGAGGTTCCTAAAGTTCCCAGCTGAAAGTTTTGGTATATTCCGACCAATCCGTATTCATGATCCACGTCACTGCCGAATAGTTTGGGAATTCCGCGCTGGTAATACACATAGACGGAAGGCCATTTGGAACCCAACACCACTTTTCGATGAGGTTCGCGCATGTATTTTTGCCCGGGTGTGTAGGTAACGGTGATTTCACCCAAAAGTGCCTGGTACCCGACAAAAGGTTTAAAATCGTCGTTGGGAATAACGCTGTCCAGGAAGCCCAGTTTTTTGTAGCCGTTGATGGAGCGCCGTTCGGAAAAGTCAAAACCGATGTCGACATACAAGCCGTTGATGTATTCCTGTGTTTGCCCGATATTCAGGGAAGTCGCTTCAATGAAGTTACTCCGTTTATAGATTTGTGTGATGGCGTCGTAGGAAACAATGGCGTCGAAATCGTGATCAAAGCCCATCCGGAGCCGTGCCTGTTTGAAAGGATCGTAGAGGTAATTCCCGTTGATGTTTCCCTTGATGTCGTGGTTTAGAAAGCCATAAGAAAGTTCGGTGTTGACATCCAGAGTCCGTTGGTCATTCCATTTCTTGAAATAGCTGAAACCCGGAGCAACCCGCGGACCGGCAGGATAGAGCGGCCGTGCCATGGCAGCAAGCGAGCTGATCGACCACTGTACTTTTTTAGGACGGTTGCGGTGTTCCACCCCGAACCACAACACTTTCAGGAAAGTCACTTTGTTGAAGACCCGGTCAATGGAATCGAGGTATTCTTTCCGGTTCAGGGCGTCGTGGATACTGTCTCTGACTATGATGAAACGCTGTTCTTCCGGAGTCAGGGAAACGGCCCGTTGTTCTTTCCAGAAACTGCTGTCACGCTCATAAGCTTCTTCAGTAGTGACGGCCAATTCGTTATTGAAAAACTTCGGGGTGAAATTCGGCCGGAAGTTGTAATTCGAGAACTGGGCAACGGTTTTGCACGCAGAACTTTGGTTTTTGTACTTCACTCCGTATTCCAGCACCTGTTCTTTCAGCACACACATCGAATCTCCGGGAAGATCGAATTCCTGGTGGATGGTGAAATAATCGTACATGAACAGGTTTCCCTTTTCCATGGTCAGATCCAGTTTTTGGATCAGCCACAGGGAATCGATTACATAGATGTACCCGGTGAGCGTTGAAGTGGAACTCATTCGCGGCAGTATCTTGATCTTGCTGATCTTTCGTCCGTTCTCTTCGTATTGAGCCTCTAATCGATAGCGGTAAGAAAGAATTCCGGGCGTGGAGACCGGGCTCATAACCGGAGTGCTGTGCAAATCTTCCAGGTAAAGCAGGTTTTGGAAGAAGTTGAAATTCGATTTGACCGTGGTGGTGTAGTAGAGCGTTTTGTCGTCTCCGCGCAGTTCATACGCGTTGCGGACTTCTTTGACTTTGTTGGGAGGAGAAAAATGGCGTGTAACCTGGATCTCGGCAAAGTTCATGTTCCCGGCCAGTTTTTCCATTTTCCGTTTCTCTTCTTCGAAAGGATCAGCGGTTTGTCGGTCGTTCTTATCGTCGTCGGGTTTTTCCTTGCGGGTAATGTTTTCGGTGGCTTTGATGTAAACATCGGTGGAATGCGGGTAAGCCCACGGGTTGATCTGGTCGCGTTTTTTGACTACTTCCAGCATGATTTCCCTTCCCGGGTTGGTGCGTTTGGTGGCAATTTCCACATCTTCCAATTCATTGATTTTGATCGGGAAGAGCTGGATGTCTTTTACAGCGCCTTTATTCGAAATAACCACATAGGTTTCGCGTTCCTGGTAGCCGGTTGCATTGACAATCACAAAGTATTCACCGTCGAAAAGCTGCAGGGAGTATTTTCCGTTCTCATCGGTCTGGGTGCGCAGGTCCGTATTGTTTTTGATGTATACGTTTGCGAAAGGAATGGGAAGCTTTTTTTCATCCAGCACCGTCCCGCTCAAATTCCATTGAGCCATGGAAAATGCAGGGATGCAGATTGTACAGAGTAGGTAAAAAACCTTCAAAAGCTTCATTTAACCCGGAATGTTTTTGGTGAAGCGAAAATAAGGAGATTTGAATGCTAATTGTTTGAAAATTAGTTAAAAGCTCAAAATGTTGTTTTGAACGGCTATTTCGGTTTCTGATTGTTCAGAAAAGCCTGGTGTTTTTCCATGCGTTTTCTCATGTATCTTCTCAGGAAGTAAGTTCCCAAAGCCATGAATGCAAAGGCGTAGTAAACAGCCCAGCTGCTGAAACTTTCTTTCAGGCACATGACTGTTACCATAATAATGATGATAATTCCCACTGCGAGCCAGAAAAGCTCCATAATGCGGTTATATAGTTTCATGTCTGTTTGTATTTATTTATCCATCCGCTTCCGGTCAAAAGCAGTGTTTTCTCTCATTTATTAATTGAAATACGGCCCTGAGGTTCCAAAAACTCATACCAGGAGAAATCCTGTCTGGCACGGATCCCTTTTCCGTAAATGAGTTCTGTTGGACTCTTGATCATGACCATTTTGTCTGTAAAGATAAGACTATCTTTTTGATCCCAGTAAAGTGCTTCGGTGTACATGGTCTGTTTTCGCTCCGGGTTGTAAAGCTGAACGGAATCCAGCACGCGCATGGTTCCCTTTGTTTCGTTGATCTCGCCGTAAAGCCCTGTCAGGGTGGATTCCGGGTTTCCATCATTGTCAAAGAATTCGACCTTGATTCCTTCCTTGAATTTGGTAACCTGTTCGGGTTTGGAAAAAGCTTCGGCTAAAGGAGCATATAATTTGAACTGGGGAAAACCACCTTCCGTTTGCAAGACGTACAATTCCTCCGTTTTTTGCTCGGGATCCGTTGATTTAAACGTAATCTGCTTGATTTCGTCGATGTCATTCACGCAGGAACCCAACACCATTGCACCTGCAAGGCAAAGATGGAATACTGTCAGCCCGCGCTTCATTTAATCCAGTTTATACTTTTTGAACCACTTCTCGTAAGAAGAAGGCGCAATGATAATCCCGAAATTGATCGAATAGAATCGTTCTTTCAAATCTGCTGCATTTCCTGTTCCGGTAGATCCGTACTGGAAGCTCACATTCAGGGATGAATTGGTTTTTTGACTCAGGAAAGGGAATCCGAACCCGATTGTTGCCACTGCGGTTTTCAATTGTCTGCCATTCATGGAATTCGGCAATAAACCGTATTCCCCCCCGATCCGGTACTTCACTTTTGTGAAATATTTCGCTCCCTTGGATTTTTTCGTAAAATCAATGCTTGGAATGTATTGCAACCCGATTTTGGATACGAACGTATTGGTGAATGTAACGGATGTGGTGTGTGCATCAAATTTTTCATCGTAAGATTTCCACTGCATCAGGTCTACTTCTGCGAAAACACCCAGTTGGAATTTCTGTTTGTTTGAAAGTTTGGTATCAGGGCTGAAGGCATATCCTGCTCCGAATGTTTGTTTGCTCGGGAAAACGATCTTTCCTTTGTTATTGTCTACATAGGTTGCTGTATCCACATACGAAAGCTGGTTGTTTACATCCGTTGCGTAATACAAAGCGTAGTCGCGGAAAGCGTTGATCGAAATTTTAGGGGTGTAAACAGCAGACAGGAACAACTGTTTGCGCTTGTCAACATCCAGGAAACGCTGGTAACTAGCCCCGAATGAATAATGCACAGACTTCAAACGGTAAGTGGTCTGGTCTACGCCACCCGCCGGACTATTTGCATCAAACACACTGCGGCGCTCATTGGTTACCGATCCGAACAGGTATCCCACGTTAAAACCAAGGCTCAGGTTAGAACGGTCGTTTTTAATGATCGAATAAGCCAAACCAACGAAAAGCAGGTTGGTAGATCCGTAGCCTTTATAGCTGAAAGTCGTTGAATCATCATAGGCATATGAACGCTGGCTCAGGTCGTAGCCTTTACGTGTGAAAGGTTTTAGTCCCAAAGCAATACCGAAAAATTTCCCCATCGGAATAGCCATCGTGATGTTGGAGATTCCGGTTGTTTTTCCTTGGAAGCTTCCTGCGCTGGTAGTGTAAGTTGAGAATTTGGATGAAACTCCTACCGAAAAAAGCGGTTGTCCGAAAGACAATTGGGAATAGCTGGAAGGGTTGTACGTATTGATCAGCGTAGAATCAAAAGAAATTCCGGAAATATTTCCCATTCCTCCGTATTGAGCTTCAGGAAGAGCACCTTCTTCACCGATTCCGGTTGTACTGTACGGCGATGATGAGGTGGTTTGTGCCCACATTGTGAAACACGAGATAGTACTAAATACTAGAAGAATGAAATGTTTGGGCATGAAAAAGCGCTATTAATAATCCTTTTAAGGTCAAATTCTCGTCGGCAAATATGCCATATTTATTACCTAATTCAAAATATTGACTGTCGCCACCGGTGAGAAAAATTGTTAATTCGGGGTAAAGTCTCCGGTATTCTTCGATAAAACCCACCATTTCCAAATGCATTCCGTTTATTACACCGCTTCGCATGGCGTCCAGGGTGTTTTTCCCGATGAATGGTCCCTGGATCCGGTCTTCGATCAGGGGCAATTTTCCCGTAAACTGGTTCATGGCACGATACCGTAATTCAATTCCCGGGGAAATGCTTCCGCCTTCATAGATTTTCGGGTAACGGACAAAATCATATTTGATACAGGTTCCAACGTCAATCACTAACGCATTTTTTTCGGAAATATTGGCTGCGGCAATCGCATTTGCCAACCGGTCGATCCCGAGCGTTTGCGGAGATTCGTAATTGTTCACCAAAGGAACAGGCAATTGATTGTTGAACAGGATTGCGTTCGGAAGGAGTCCTTTGATCCATTTGGTGTTCTTATCCGAGCGCACGGAACTGATAATTCCGGGAATATTTTTGTGTTTGATCAGATAGGACTTGAGTTTGTCGAGTTCTTCATTGGAGAATGCATGAACTTCCTGGATATTAGAATCTTGAAACAATCCTACCTTGATCCGGGTGTTTCCCGCATCAATAACAATTGATCTGATTCCTTGCTCCATCTGTAACAAAGATAGGATTGATTTAGAAAAAAAATCACTTTTTTTTAGGAGTAATGAATTCTATTACTATCTTTGCCCTCGCAATTGAGGATGGTGATGTAGCTCAGTTGGTAGAGCAAAGGACTGAAAATCCTTGTGTCGGGGGTTCGATTCCCTCCATCACCACAAAAAGAAAGAGCATGAGAGCGCAAGCATTCATGCTCTTTCTTTTTGTACCTCATTTTCGCTCTCATTCTCATTCTTTTTCAGAGCGAGAAACAGAACGAGAATGAGGAAATAATCCCGGTTCGAAGTTTCAATTCTGTTCCTCCCAGTTCGGACCTACAAGGTTAAAACAGAAACAGGAAATAATTTTTGGTTTGGGTATCGAATAGAATAACAACGAAGATCTATCACTTTGGTCGCCGATGAATAGTTCACTCAACCACCAGCTTTCCACTCTTAGTCGCATCACTCCCCATTAATCGGTAAAAATAAGTTCCTGCAGATCGGTCGGTAATGTCGATCGAAGTTTCTCCTTTGGATATGGATTGGGAAAAAATGATTCGCCCGGAAATATCTGCCAGTTCAAACCGGGCATCTGATGCTGATTTCACATATAAAGAACCGCTGGACGGATTTGGATAGACCTGAAAGGCATCTGCCGTATTTTCTTCAAGACCTGTTGTCACCGGTAACGGACATAAATTCGCCATCGCCGCCAGACTCGTTGAATTGGTGGAGTTTCCTATTCCCAATTGTCCCCCGGATGCATTTCCTCCTGCAGCCAACCCTGTTCCGTCTCCTTTAATGAACAGCGAATAGCATTCTCCTGCCGCTATTTGTACCACATCTGTCAGTCCCGGATTTTGGATCGGAGTATTTGAAGCAGTGCTATTACCCAGGCCGAATTGTCCGCATCCGTTGTGACCGCACATCGAAACCGTACCGTCATTTTTGAGGAAAAGCGAGTGATTGCTGAGTGTGCCTGATGAGATTTGTGTAATCCCGGAAAGGCTTGTGATCATCGTTGGCGTATTTTGATTGGTGTTGTTGCCAAGTCCCAGTTGTCCGTTGTTGTTAGTCCCACAGCTCCAGACCGTGCCATCATTTTTCAGGAACAGGGAATGTGCCCAGCCGGCATCTATTTTGCTGATCCCGGTCAATACCGTTACAGCTACAGGAACGTTGCTACCGAAACTGCTAGCTCCGATGCCCAGTTGTCCTCCAAGATTGAGTCCGCAGGCTTTGACTGTCCCGTCATCAAGCAGGAACAAAGAGTGATTTCCTCCTCCCGCAATAGCTGTTACGTTGGTCAATCCCGGAATTTGCGCCGGACTCAGCACATTGTCATTGGTGCCGTTACCCAATTGACCGACATCATTCATTCCGCAGCCCCAAACCGTACCGTCGCTTTTCAGGAACAGAGAAAACGCAGATCCTGCAGATATGGCAGTAATATTGCTTAGAGAAGGAATTTGGGCCGCTTCGTTGAGATTGGTGGTGTTGCCCATGCCTAATTGTCCCTGCTGGTTCAGACCGGTAGCCCACACGGTACCGTCTGATTTTAGGAACAGGGAGAAATAATTTCCGGCAGAAACAGCAATAACCTGCTCCATATCGGGAATACCGGTAGGAATAGCTTTGTTGGAAGTAACGCCCAATCCCAGTTCTCCGTTGCTTGCCTTTCCCCAGCTTCTGGGAATGGAATCACTGCATAAATACAGGGAATGGTCTCTTCCCGCGTCGAGTACTTGTGCTCCGGATAAATAGCTGCATGCCAGGAATGTAGTCAAAATAATGATTAAAGGGATATTTATTCGTACCATAATGCTTAGCTTTCATTTGAAATGTAAAGCAAAAATAGACCGTCAAATTAGTCCCCGGAATACGGCATTTTACGTATTTTGATTACCCGGATATGAACTTCCGGAAGAAACGGAAAAAGCCATCCTGTTAAAGAATGGCTTTCATTAAAATTTGATTTGGTGGCTTATAATGGTTGTTTGGATAATTGCACTTCACAATTGATTTCAACCTCATCACTTACCAAAAGACCTCCTGTTTCTAAAGCTGCATTCCAGCTGACACCCCAGTCTTTGCGGTTGATTTTTCCGTGGACGTTGAAAACGGCTTTTACATTTCCCCAAGGATCTTTAATAACACCGCCAAATTCCACCTGTAACTTCACTTGCTTTTTAATACCTTTCATGGTCAGGTCGCCATACAGCAAGTAGTTGCCATTGTCGTCAACCTTCTCATAAGTATTCCCCGTGAAATTGATTTCCTTGTATTTTTCGACATCGAAAAAGTCACTGTTTCTCAGGTGCTCATCGCGTTTGGCATCGCCTGTTGAGATGGAAGCCGGATTGATCCAAAAATCGATCTCGGGAGTCAGGAAGTCATCGCTTTCGGTTACAATGTTAGAGTCATACTCTCTGAAATAACCTCTTACGTTGGTAAACATGAGGTGTTTTACTTTAAAGCCGATTTGACTGTGAAGTGTATCAATTACCCATTTTGACTTTGTTTGTTCGGATGTTTGAGTTGTTTCCATTTTTGTTGTTTTATGTATTTGTTATTAATTATTTGCGTTTAGTAATCAGGTTTTTTTAACTGACATAAGTTATCTGGCCGTATTTGCCATCGTAAAAATCATTGTAAGCTTCCGAGATCTCATGTTCGGTATTCATTACAAAAGGACCATAAGCCACTACGGGTTCCTGGTAGTGCTCACCGCCGAAGAGGATGAAATCCGCCGGTTCATCTGCACTGGCGGCAAGTTCAAGGATGGATTCTTTTTCGTCCAGGATAAGAATCTCGCCCTGGTTGTATACTTTTCCGGCAATGGCAGCGGCGTTTATGGGTAGAAAAACGGCATACTCCAAACCATTTTCCGTTGGTAACGACCATTGCTGGCCTGCTTCCAGGTGAATGTGATAGATAAATTGGGTAGAATAATCCGGGATTTTGGACACCAGGTTTTCAAACTTACCGGTAATGACTTTTATCCATCCGTTTCCGGGCAGTTCCTTTCGGGGAATTTCTTTTGCTTCCAGGGGCAGGTAGTCGGGGTTTTCAGACTTGTTTTTTGACGGCAGGTTGATCCAAAACTGCATACCGTGGGTTAAAAGGCTGTCGGATTGTTCATCCACATTGAAACTTTCATCATGGACAATCCCATTTCCGGCCTTCATCCACTGAACACCACCTGATCTTACAACGGCATGATGACCATTACTATCGTTGTGATCCGCTTCACCGTTTATTACATATGTTAAAGTTGCAATTCCCCGGTGCGGGTGAGCATTTGTACCGTCTGCTTTCAGGCGTTTCTCGTCCTTAGAGTGATAAATAGGCATCAGATGATCCAGGAAGACAAACGGCCCAACGGCTTCCATGCGCTCATTCGGTAGGATGCGGTTGATTTTGTACTCACCAATGTCAGCTCTGTGTCCTTTGGTGGTAATTATTACTTGCTTATTCATGGTAACAGATTTTTAAATGATTCTGATGCAAAGTTGCGACCACCACGCCGCTGTAAACGATGATATTTGGTAAGAAATTACGTTGATCTATGTCAACGCCATTCATTGATATAGGTCATCGACTAAAAGGTCTCCGATGATTTAGGTTTGCAGCATGTTTCTCTTTCTGAAAGAGGGCTGCACATTTAACTAAAAACAAAAAGTATGAATTACACAATTGGAATTATCGGAGCGGGCCATATCGGCCAGGCCTTAGCCACACATTTATCCAAAACAAATTACCGGGTTTTAATCAGTAACCGGAAGGGTGCGGAATCCTTGCAGGAAGTTGTGGCATCTATCGGGGGAAGTTTAAAAGCTGCCGACTTAAAGCAAACGGTTGAAGAAGCAGACATGCTGTTCCTGGCTATTCCATGGGGAGGCCACGAAGCGTTTGCAAAATATCTTGAAGGGCATACGGGGAAAATTATCGTGGATGCTACGAATAATATTGTATCGATGTTTCCTTTGCGGGTTACGGACCTGAAAGGTAAGACCACCGGGGAATATGTTTCCCAATTGTATCCGGGACAACATGTAGTGAAGGCATTTAATACACTTCCATATTTTATCCTGGCTAAAAACCCGGTAAATTCCGGTTCTGAGGGAAACAGGGTGATTGTTATGAGCGGAGATTATGCAGCAGCTAAAGCGACGGTGGTGGAGCTTGCAGGAATGATGGGGTTTGCTACGATTGATATCGGAACTTTAAAGGAAGGGAAATTGCAGGATCCCGGTGGTGCATTATCCAACGTGGAACTGATAAAGATGAAGGCAAACTACTAAAGAAAACGTTGTTTAAAAGAAGGATAAAATGGAAATTCAACAGTCAGATAACGGAAAAAAGGGAAAGTTCTTTGTTGCACTCGGTGAGCGGGTGGTGGCAGAAATGACTTATGTTTGGTCGGGAGAAAACAGGATTACTATTAATCACACGCTGGTTTCTCCGCAAATGCAAAATCAGCAGGTAGGAAAAAAACTGGTACATGCTGCTGTGAAATTCGCAGAACAACACCAGCTTAAAATTACACCCTTATGTTCTTTTGCCGCATCGGTATTCGATAGTACCCCGGAATATAGAGGGGTGCTTTAGATTGAAAAGTTACTGCGCAACCGGAACCAGAAATCAGTTGTTTAAGGAATTGCTTCGGACCCGGCTCAATGTTTCTTTTGTAATTCCCAGGTAGGAAGCAATGATGTGTTGTGGGAACCGTTCAAGAAATTGCGGATAGTTTTTTTTCAATTCGGCATAACGCTGTTCGGCAGATAAACTGATGGCAGCATTTACCCGTTTCTGCTGAGCGATTGCATGCTTATTGTCGAGTGCCAGACTCAATTCGTTGATTGCCGGAATCTGTCTTAACTTGATCATGTCGGCATTGGTTACCGTCAAAACCAGGCTTTCTTCCCAGGCATCAATATTATAAATGGATGGTGTGAGGTTGATTGCGCTTTCGCGATCACCTACCCACCATTCTTCAATTGATAAACGGACAATGTGTTCCGTTCCCTTATCGTCAACACTGTATTGGCGCATTGCACCCTGAACCAAAAAAGCCATGTATTTACAAACCTCACCTTCCTGTAAAAAATACTGGCGTTTTCGGATTTTTTTAGGAATAAAGGTTTCCCGGATCAATGATGTATCATTTTCCGAAAGAGGAGTTGTTGTATGTTTGGCTATGTAAGCAATCAGTTTTTCGTGCATGACATACAAATATAAAGGAAAAGCATAAAAACAAAAATGAAGTTTTTAAAATCGAAAAACCCCTTTTTGAGCAACGCTTTAGCAGAAATAAATGTATTTTTTTACGCAAAATCCTTATCGAAAAACAGGATGCTGAGCAGAATACTGATCACCGAAATGCCCAGGTAGAATGTAATCAATACGCCCGGTCTCCTGGAATTGATTCTGCCAGCTCTGAACAGTAAGTAACCGATCAGCAGGTTTGCCAAAGCCCACAGTACATTGACCAGCGGAGAAGAAAGACCTTGTCCCGGCGGATCTGCAAATGGAGTGGGGAACAGGTTTCCTGAAATTCCATTGACAAAGTGCGGAACGGCATTTGCGAGGAAGAAACCGGCAAAAAATGCGGCCAGGTAATGGTACCAGCGCAGGGTAGGTGTGTTTGTCCAATTTTCCATCTGTTGAAAATTTAATGTGAATAAATGAAATATTATCCGGTGGTAAGCGGAGTACGGTAATTGGAACGCCTGGATACCAGGAACCAGCCAATCAAAACGATTCCAACGGAAGCGCCCAGGAACAGGTAATTTTCGTATTCAGGGTTCAGGGACCGCTGGCGTACCACATGTAGTTTCAGCAAATGATGATCAATAATTCCTTCCACGAGGTTGAATAATCCCCAGCCAAGGAGCAATCCGCCTGAAAGTAAATACCCCGACCGGTTAATGTCTCTCCGGGATAATAATTTCCAAAAGAGTACCACACCGATCAGCACAACGATCCAGCAGAAAAAGTGAAAAACCCCATCCCAGAACATGTTGACACTTTTGCCCAGCAAGGAATCGGTGCTGATTTTATTGGAAAGCATTTCATGCCATTGCAGAACCTGGTGCAGCGAAATACCATCGATAAAACCTCCCAGGCCAATTCCCCATATCATGGATACGGTCATGAGTGGAACGGGATTAAGCGTTTTAAACGCAGGGCTTTGAAGGGTATACCTGCGGTATTTTCTGACAGATAACCAGCTTAGCAGCCAAACCATCAGTGCCAGTACAATAAATGCAGAAAGCATGATGACGATGTTGGGGTAAAAAGTACTGTCATAAATGGCTTGTTGCAGGGGTTTGTTGCAATTGATACACGCAATGGAATCGGTCACATAAAACAACGAACACAACAAACAGAACTTTTTCATAAGAATAGTATTACAAGTCCTGTCTAAAGTAGTTTTTTCTGCCTCCTGCTTTTTTATATCCTTACAGAAGAAAGTTGCATGAATAACAGATTGTTACCCAAATCCTGTTTCAGGAATTAATCCATCCTTCATTCGGGCTTAACTTCCTTCCAAAATCCCTGCGCTATCTTTGAAGTAACAAAAATACAGGAGGAATCATGAGAAGTAACAGATTCAAATTAATGGCTTTTGTAGACCGCACTTTCTGGTTGTGGCTGGTTGTCGGGTCGGTGATTATTTACTTCGGTTTCCGGTAAATCGATTTTACATTTGTGAGAAGGATGGGTTTGTGTACGAGAGCGATATGCCCGGATTTTTTCAAGCTATTTTTCGAAAATTTCAATTCAATTTTGCGTGGAAAAACGCAGCTTGCGTGTTCAATATTTAACTGTTTGATACTATATCCATACTTGACCTATACTTGATCCGTACTTAATCCATACTTGACCCATTTTTGACTGGAAAATGACGGTTGATTTTGCGCGGTTGTGAGAAATGTATTACTTCAGCAATTTCCCCAGTGTCACCTCGAACATCAGCTTATACGAATAAGCGTATGTTTTTACACCGCTTGCAGCATCACCCGTAATTCCGTTCCGGGAAACGTTAGGCGTGGTGAAGTCGACATTGTAATCCGTTGTCTTCGGCAGAGAGAAGCCGAATTCGAAAGCCAGTGCGAAGCGTCTGCCGTTCTTTAAGACATAATTCCCACCGGCTGATGTCACTAACCGGTCGTATTGCGAAGCCTGTATCCGTTGCCGTTCAAATTCATACACCGGAAACTTGTTGTAATTGAAATCGGTGTGTGAGCCCAGTTGCAGGTTCAATTGATCGGAAAGTTTGAAATCGAGCCCGATCCCGATATTGGTGACCGGTTTGTATGCTTCTCCGTAAGAAAGAAAAGCCTGGTTGCCGAAAATATTGGTGATCAGTACATCGTTGATGATGGACGGATAATGTTCGGTTTCGCTTTTTGCCCGGTGGATAAGATAATAGCTTTGCCCCAGGAACGTTTCCGCATTGATGTGCAGCCAGCATTTCGACCACAGCTGGGCGCTGATCCCGTAACTGAATGAAGTGGTTGTTTTGTGCTGTACCTTGCTCTTTTGAGCCCGGTCAATGACGGCAAAGTCAAAAGGAAGTACATCGGCCATATTCAGGGTAGAAATTTCCCGGTAAAAATTCCCTTTCCCGATAATGTTGATGGAAGGGAGCGTTACGGCCAGCCCGAATCGGAATTTCGGGTAATGAACCAGCACGGAAGGTTTGAAGATTGCTTTCACGTCCCAGTAATTGAAGGAGATGGTGGAAGCAAAGCGCGTAATCTGCGAAGAGGAAGTGTCGGGCGGTAGAACGGTAATCGAATAATTGTTGTAATACTTGGTGGTTTTGTAAGCTCCCATGTGCGAAAGTCCGAATGACAAATGCGTGTTAGCTGCGTAGGAAACACTCAACCCTGCCCAGTATTCACCCGTGTGAATTTCGTAAGCATAGGAAGAAACAAAGTTTTCATCTCCGGGCAATTCCAGGACATCGTACCGCCCGGAATTGTATAGATCCAGTTTGTTGTTGTAGACATTCCGGGAAACAACCATGTACCCGACGCGCCACCTGGGACGTTTGCGGAAAACAAAAATCCCTGCCATCATGTTGGGAACCGTTGCGTAATCGGTACTTTCCAGGTCCTGGTTTGGGCCAAGTGCATTTTTTTGTTTGAAAGTCCGGTATTGATAGGCGTTGATCGAAAAGGAAAGGCTGGGGGTCTGAACCAGCGTCATGGCTGCCGGGTTGTAGTAAACCATGGAATGATCGTCTTGTCCGCTCACGACAGCACCACCCAAAGCTGTGGCTTTAATCCCGAATTGGTCCGTCCAGTAGTGAAAATCCTGTGCCGACAAGACAAAGCTTAAACAGCTCATAAACAGAAGCAGTACAGTCTTATTCCGGTTCATGTTCCGAATTTACAAATTGAAATGTAAATTAAAACCTGAAAAATAAAGATGAATTAAAAACTTCCTCCCTGAATCACTTTTCGACTTTAATTTCATCTAAAATTTTGCCCAAAGTCAATTCAAGCATCAACCGAAAGGTATAGGATTGTGTTTCAACGCCACCTCCCGGATCGCCCATTAACCCATTCCGCCCTGCATTCGGTGTGGTGAAATCGATCACGTAATCTGTTGTTTTGGGCAGCGAAAACCCGAATTCCAGTACAAGAGCAGCTTTCTTACCGCCCTTTAAGTCCAGATTTCCTCCCATAGCAAAGACCAACCGATTGTATTGGGAAGACTGGATGTGTTGTCGTGTAAACAGGTAGACCGGGTTCCGGTTGTAGTTGAAATCCGTATGACCGCCAAATTGAAAGGAAGCCTTTTTGGACAGTTGAATATCAAACCCGATCCCGAGATTGGTAACCGGCCTTGCACCTTCACCATAATCCAGGAATTTTTGTCCGCCAAATAAGGCTTTGATGGTCGAATCACTGATAAACTCCGGATAGCGCTCTGCGGTTGTCGGATCATCATGGATCAGGTAATATTTTTGTTGCAGGAATGTTTCCGCGGTAATATTCAACCAGATATTTTTGCTTAGTTGTGCCGCAATTCCTAAACTGAAGGAAGCCGGGTTTTTCACCTTGACTTTGTTCCTGGTTGATTTGGAAGCAATAGAAATATCTACTGGAAGCAAGCCTTCGCCATCCAGGTTGAGGGTTGAAAATTCGCGAAGGAAAGTGCCTCTGCCCACAATGTTGAAAGTGGGAAGCGTGGCTGCAAAACCTACCCGGAATTTGGGATAATGAAGTAATACTGAAGGCTTGAACATGGCTTTTACATCCCAATAGTTGAAAGAGATATTGGACGAAAAACGGGTGTCCTGTGAGGAAGAAGTGTCTTGTGGAAGCACCGTTACCGAGTAATCATTGTAATAACGCACGCCTTTAAATCCGCCCATGTGCGTTAAGCCTACCGATAAGTGCTTGTTGATATCATAGGAAATCCCAAAACCAACCCAATATTCGATATTCCGGATCTCCTGGGCGTATTTGGAAAGAAATTTCTCCTCCCCCGGAGCGTCGATTGCATCGTATTTTCCCGAATGAAAGGAGTTCAGTTTGCTGTTGTGTACATTTTTCGACAAGAGCATATACCCGGCATGCCATTTTTTGAATTTCTTCGGTACCATGATTCCCGCGATCATATTCGGAACCACGGAGAATTCGGTACTTTGAATATCCTGTTCGGGCCCCAATGCGTTTTGTTGTTTGAATTTCCTGATCTGGTAAGCACTCAGGGAAAATGAAAGTGCTCTCTTTTCAACCAGTGTCATGGCCGCTGCATTGTAATAAACCATGGAATAATCGTCCAGGCCGCCAACAGCAGCACCTCCCAGGGCGGTAGCTTTAATCCCGAATTGGTCGTTCCAGTAATGATTGTCTTGTCCCAGTGAAATAACAGGCAATAAGCCCAGGACCAGAAGGAATAGTCTGTTTTTTCTCTTCATATTCCTAAATTAAACATTCATCTGTTACCAACGTTGATTAAAAACCGTAGGGGCATAAAATTTTATGCCCCTACGAGAGAATGACAAATTTTAAACGTATAAATGCCATTCTGTCAGGCTTTTATTTCCGGTTTGCTTTTTGACGTGGCCCAGCCGTGAGAACACAAACAAAAATACCAGGTTCAGCTGCTGAAGCGTTGATTTACCCGCTGCTTTTGCTTCTTCTTTGCTGGACAATCTGGCTGCTGGAAACGACTCCGGGAGGGGGTAATCTGGTGGAATGGGGGATTCGTCCGCGGCAATGGAGCAGTTGGAAAGGAGTGCTTTTCATGCCATTATTACATGATCCTTACAATGTGAAGCACATTTTGAATAATTCGCTTCCTACTTTCCTGCTTTTGGCTGCGGTGATCTATTATTACCGGGAAATCGCCTGGAAAGTTTTTGCAATTTCCTGGATAGGAACTGGATTGATTGTTTGGTGGATCGCAAAAGACAACGGTTCGTACCACATTGGGATGAGCGGTGTGATTTACGCACTTTTCGGATTCCTGTTTGTTTCCGGTTTCTTTCGAAGAATATTGGCCCTGCAGGGAATTTCACTCGCGGTCATCTTTGTGTACGGGAGTATGATTTGGGGAATTTTCCCGATCGAACCGTCCATTTCCTGGGAAGGCCATTTCGGAGGATTTGTGGTGGGCGTGCTGTTAGCAGTTGCTTACCGCAACCGTGGGCCGGTGCGTGCCAAGTTCCAGTATGAAATTGAAAAAGAACTGGGTATCGAACCTCCCGACCTGGAAGGAATGTGGCGCAGGAACCAGGAAGAAATCGCACACCGGCAATACATCGAACAACTCATGCGCGAACAGGAAGCTGTTTACGGGCCGCGGCCACCGATCCGGGTTATTTATCACGTAAACCCGATCAGGAAATCACCGGATGAGGGAGAAAGACCTCAGGACGATACTGGAAGATAATCCCCGCAGTGCCTTCACTTAAATACTCCCACGATTCAAAGGGAATAGCCAGGGAAATCATTTCAGAAGTACGCAAATGGATAAACTCCCCCGAAAGGTAACGGGCCAGTTGTGAAATGCCGTCGTTGTGCGCCACAATGGTTACAACGGGTTCTCCTTTGCCAAGAGCCTGAATCACATCGATGATTTCCGTATAAAAAGCATTGTATAAATCCTTCGAGAACTCGTAGTTGCAGCGTTCGGTCAGATGCTGACAAATAATAGATCGTGTTTGCTGTGTTCTGACAGCACTGGAACAAATAACCTTCCCGAGAGAGATGTGATGAGCCTGTAAATAATTGCCCAGGACGTTTGCCTGGGAGATTCCTTTATCTAAAAGTTCACGATCGTAATCCTTCCCGGTTGGTGATATTTGCTGGGTTTTTGCGTGCCGAATCAGGTTTAGTGTCAACATTTTTACTTAATTTCCAACCAAATGTAAAGATAGGACGTTATGTGTAAAAAGCAAGATTCAACTTTCAACATTTTGACTTGTTAATGAACAACTATTTGAACCCAAATACATGCAAGTAACCAAACAGATATTGTTGGGGTCCGCTGAGAATGATAGACGCTCGCAAAAAGTGCTCTACGAGTATTGTTACAGGCAATTTATACGCCTCTGCATGCGCTATTATTCCAACCATGAAGATGCGCGGCATGCATTGAACAACGGGTTCCTGAAGATAGTGAACGGCTTGCAGAATGTAGACCTGGATGAGTTGAACTTTGCAGCATGGGCCAAACGGATTATTGTAAATACACTGATTGATGAATACCGGAAAAATAAGAATCACAATCAGCTAATCTTAGCGAAAGAAACGGAAGCCGAGTTGGCGAATTCGGCGGAAAGGGTTGAGAATTCAGGAGCTCTTGAATTGAACTACCAGGAAATCCTGGATTTACTCAAGACAATCCCGCCCATTTCAGCACACGTTTTTACGCTCTACGTAATTGACGGGTATAACCACAAAGAAATCGGCGACTTGCTCGAGATTTCGGAGGGAACTTCCAAGTGGCATTTATCTACGGCACGAAAACTGCTGAGAGACCGGTTGGAATTGATGGAAAACAGGTATGAAAAACGCTTTGTAATATGAAATATTCAGATCGACATATCAGCGACGAGGAGCTGGATCAGTTGTTCAGAGATGCACATGCCTCTGAAGGACCTGAGGCGCTTTTTGTTCCGGAATTCTGGTCTGAAATGGAAGCCATGCTGCCTGCAGAGCCTAAAAAGAAACGCGGACTTTACTGGATTCCTTTAGCTTCTGCTTTTGTTCTGGCCGGAATCGTATGGTTCTATCCGTCGCATTCAGAGAAAGTAGACCGCTTAGTGCAGAATGAGAAACAGAGCGGGAATGAGAATGAAAAGCAGGATGAGGGACTGTTTGTTCAAAGCGGGAAAGAAAAACAGCTTCCTGTTATGGCCGAAAACTCCTCTGTTCCATCTTCTGAAGCGGCAGTAAATACGCAGCACATCAACACGTCTTTCAGAGCACCGGAAAAACAGGTACACACCCAAAGTCCGGGTAAGCGGATAAAAGCTTTTTTGGCTGAAGAAGAACCGGTAAATGCGATTGACGGAAACAACACTCAGCAAACGCCGGAAAATAGCATTGTTTTGACACCAAATCCCGAAGCTGATCCTCATACTGTTTCTCATTCTCATTCTGAATTAGACTCACTGAACCTGGAAGCACGTTACGAACGCGTTCCTCACGAAGAAATAGCCCCGCTTCCGGAAAAAACAGCCCAGGAATCCAATGAATGGTATGCAGAGCTGGGGCCGACAATCGGCAGATCTCCCTACTTGTCACCGGACCAGAAACGGAATGTGGTGGGCGGAGCAGTATTTGGTGGCGGTTACATCAAACGGATCGACAATGCATTTGTAAGTTTCGGATTACAAGGCCGTTTGGAAGGTTTCGGCGGCTTGGAATACCGCGAAACGAATTTCTCTCCGAATATCACAAGAACAGTTTCCGTGAAACAATTGTATTCGTTGGAAATTCCGTTGAAATTCGGTTATACCTTCAGACGTTCGGAATTTGCCGTGGCAGTTGTTCCGGGTGTGCAGCTGTTTATCCATGGAAAAGAACAAATTTTCGAGAACCAGGTCATCCAGCGCGAACGGACTTTCACCGGGAAAGTAGAGCATTCCAATTCCCTGACGATGGAATTCGGCTTGCAATACTATTACAACTTCAACCCGAAATGGGGTGTGGGTGCGAAAGTGAATGCAGATATCCTGCGCCCGTTCCATACGGATTACTATTTGGGTAAATCTGCCGGATTCCCTGTAAACGGCCAGATCGTACTGCGAAGAAGATTTCTGAAATAAGTCAGTGGCAGATTTCTATATTTGCCGATATGCATGCAACAATTTATTTCGATTGTACCCTGAGAACCAGGATGCAGGTAGCGATTATCAGAAAATGGCTGGATAAAATGGGAGATAAGGACCCGGAAAAGTCCTATCTTATCATTGGCGGTGAGGCTGTGAGTTATCATTTCAGGCACGGGAATGGAGTTGAAATATACATTGACCGCAACCAGACCTATCTGGAAAGCTGGATGGATTACGATCACTTTCGCTACATGCTGGAGTACAATGACGATGCCTTGAACCTGCCTGAGGAAGAAAGCCTCCAAAATGTGGTAGAAGCATTGGAATTGTTCTGGGAAGCCGGTATTCCGACCTTTGTGGCCGGGTACGATGATTACGATTTACCTTACAACGGAGGACTGGACGGACCCGTTCCGTGGCCGCAAACCGGTCAGTAAGAAACAGTTTTCTGATAATTCGGGAAGTATTCCTATATTTGTTGAAACTACTTTGAAAATGAAACATTTACTACTCCCGTTTATCGCTTTAAGCTCTCTTTCTTTCGGCCAGATCACATTAACGGATCAGCATTTTGCAGGACCGGATGAAACCTATATTTTCAGTACGCTGACCGATCCGACGATTGATTATGCAACCACAGGAGCAAATCATACCTGGGATTTTTCGACGATGGTTCCGCAAAGCCAGCGGAATTTAATTACACGTCCTACCACACAGTTGGCCGGAACGTCAATTTTCCTATTCGGATCTTTTGCCCCGGCACCTTATAAAGCTACTTATTTCAATGAAACAACTGATTTGCCACTGGACCAGGCATCTTCTTTTTTACCCATCCCGATTGATGAACTGAATGCGTTTACACGAAGAGCAGCTGACGGAGTGACTTCTATCGGGTATGAATTGGTGAGTGGCGGACAAGGATTGGGTTTCCGTTCGGATACGATTGAAACACGTTATGCCCTTCCAATGACTTACGGAAACAGCTACGAATCGAGAGGATACACAAACCTGGACCTGAACCCGATCTACGATGCAATCTGGAGACAGCACCGTCACCGTGTTTCGAATGTAGATGGCTGGGGAACAGTAAAAACACCTTACGGACAGTTTGATGCATTGCGCATTCACCACGTAATTGATGAATTGGACTCCATTTATTTTACGTTCCAGGGCTTTGGCATGTGGATCCCGATCCCGGTTCCATTGACGCATGAGTATGAGTGGAGGTCCACTTCCGATAAAGAATCCGTGATGAAAATCCGCACCAATGAAATCGGTGGAAACGAAACGGTAACCGCTGTTGAGTATCGCGATAATTTCAACGGATTGGGATTGACGGAAAGTGCTTTGAAAGTAGCTTTCTATCCAAACCCGGCAGTGAATGAATTACACGTTTCTACAGAAGAAAAAGCGGAGAATTTCGTGATCGTGGACCAGGCAGGAAGAATTTGGAAACGCATTTCCGGGACGTCCAAAGACCAGGTAATTGATGTTTCCGACCTGGCTTCAGGGTCTTATTCACTGGTTGTTTTATTTTCAACCGGCTATACTTCCCGAAAATTCATGAAATAAACGTAATTTCGCAGTTAAGCAAGCCGACTGTCGCTCCCGGGTTTACCGGGGGAGGAAAGTCCGGGCAGCATAGAGTAACCGTGCTTCCTAACGGGAAGGATCTATCCGGGAAACCGGATGGGTACAGAAAGTGCAGCAGAAAATAGGTAGCCTCCTTCGTTCTCCGGAACGTTGGCGGGTGATAGTGAAAAGGGGAGGTAAGAGCTCACCGTTCCGGTGGTGACATTCGGAAGCTAGGCAAACCTCACGGGCTGAAAGATCATGTAAACCAGGCGAGTAGGGCTGCTCGTTCTCTTCCCGACGATTCTGTCGGGATGCCTGGAGGGTAGATCGATAGACGCTGACGGTGACGTCAGTGCCAGATAAATGACAGTCAGTTCGGACGATTATTCATCCGGATGTACAGAACCCGGCTTATGGCTTGCCTTTCTTAAAATTCTCCTTGTACGCTTTTTTGTGCGCTCTCAGAACTGTTTCGATGGTTCCGCCCTGCATGGGTTTTCCACATAAAATAGTGTGGTATTCAACGCCGTCGAACTTGAATTTGAGGAAAGTGACGGATAATCCCAGCAATGAAAACGAACGCGCTTTTTTGATGCAGATAAATTCAAGCACAAAAGAACGTTCGGACAGGAGCTTTACGATTACCACGTTATTTTTAATGTACCCGGTTGCCAGCGTTACCCGGATAATCTTCACCCAAATGGTGAATACAATTGCCAGGCCTGCAGACGTTAGTAAAGGAATGGAAAAATGATTGGTCATTTGGATCGAAAGCAGCACGCACAAAGAGCTTACTAAAAGATAAGAGATGACAAGCAGTCCAAAGGCTTGTTTCCGGTTATCGGGGTTTAGCAGGATTCGATCCGTATTCATCAGCACGGTAGAATTCATAATAGTAGCGTAAGTTTGACTAAAAGTAAGCTAAATTTAAAATAGTCTTTAAATTTTAACAAATTAATTTTAAGTCACTTAGCAGGCCTAATGAATTTCAAGGGCACGGATCCCGAAATTGGGCTGAATGGTTTTGAAGGTAGAAAGCTGGTTCCGGTTAGAGGCTATCTGGTACTGGAAGCGGCAATAAAAGGCTACAAATTGCTGGGAAGCCACTTTATTCCGGCCGTATTTATAGAGACTGATGCTCGTAAAATTCGTCATGAAACGCTGGTTTTCTACCAGGTAATGAAAACATTTGGATTGGTTGGAGAGAAGGTCTTTGTTTGACAATTCCGCAACCTGACTCAAAGTGGTAATACTGCATTTCGGGTTCACAGGAGCTTTGCTTTTGACCAATGATGCGAACTTGGTTGTTTTTTCGAGTTTCGCCAGGTATGCACTTTCGTTGGATTGAATAGTGATTTTAGGACGAATGCTGTCTTTCCTGAATTTGTCCCAATTCATAGCGGTGCAGTTAGCTGCGGAATCTTTTGGAGTAATCAGGATTAGCGGATCGTGACACACCGGAACCCAAAAACCGTGGTTGTTGTTGAACTGGCGGTCCATATTCCGGAAGAAGCTGCGGTCTCTCAGCTGGCTGAACAAGCTTTGATTATAAAGACTTTCCCGCAAACTATCGGAAGATAGCAGGAGCACATCAATCCCGGTATTGAATTTATTTTTCCGAATCATCTTTGCGATCTCTTCGGTGGTTTGATAAACTACCTGTACGGAAATCTTTCCGGATGCTTCAAATTCCTTGATGATCAGGCTGTCTGCCGGACAATAAACATCCGTGTAAACAATCACCTTTTCGTGCACACTGGGTTTTGCTTCGTCTATCACGCAGGAATGAAGTCCTGTAAGCAAGACCGAAAAAAGGACGTAAATCTTCCAATTCAACATGGGTCAAAGATAGGTGATTGAATTGAAAAGTGAGAAGTTAAAAGTTATTTGCCGGATAGATTGTCAAAATGGGGTTTCTTTACACTTTTACCTTTGGATTTTTACCTTTTCAATTAGTTTGGCGTACTTTTGTAAAAAAAAGATTCCCGTGTCGAAAAGCAATTTAAATAAACAGGACAAGTTAAAGATCAACACGCTTTTGAGCGATTTGCAGAGCAAGGACGAAGTAAAGGTCGCGAGTGCCATCAAGGCATTTGCCATTCATGGTCATGCAACTGTTATCGAGCCGATTATCGAGGTGTGGAGATCGGGTTTATCGGCTGGAAATGAAGCGCTGGTTGTTGACTTGTTCCAGAGTTTGAAAGACACTTCTGCAATCGAACCTCTGATGGAAGCATTCAACGATCCGAAGAATGCGGACCTGCGCAGAAAACTGGCAAGCGCTTTCTGGAATTCCAAACTGGATTTCTCGGATTACCTGGCAGATTTTGTGCTATTCGGAATTGAAGGCGACTTTTTGGACGCGTTGGAAGTCATTACATTGATCGAGAACTTTGAAACGGTTGCTCCGGAATCGGCTATTTTGGAATCACAGTTATTGCTGACCGAATATTTCGGGCAAACAGAGAACAGAGACGAGCAGAAAGATGCGATCTTAACGGATTTGGCCATACTTTTAAAAGATTTCTCCGAAATGGAGGGAACGGAAGATTTGTTCTTAGAATAAACCGTTTATTTCCGCATCGATCGATTGAATGATCTTCCCTAAATCTTCCTGGTTTTCCGGGAAGCGGTTGTTGTCCACATCAATGATCAGTAATTTCCCGCTGTCGTAAGTAGAAATCCACGCTTCGTAACGCTCATTCAGGCGCTTTAAGTAGTCCAAACGGATACTTTCTTCGTATTCTCTTCCGCGTTGCTGGATTTGGTTTACCAGTGTCGGAACGGAAGCTCGCAGGTAAATCAACAGATCCGGCGCGGAAACAAAGGAATCCATCAGGTTGAACAAAGAAAAGTAGTTTTCAAAATCGCGGGTAGTCATCAATCCCATAGAATGAAGGTTCGGTGCGAAAATGAAAGCATCCTCGTAAATCGTACGGTCCTGGATCACATGCGTGGTGCTGTTCTTGATTTCCTGGATCTGCGTGAAGCGGGAGTTCAGGTAATAAATTTGCAAATTGAACGACCAGCGCTGCATATCTTCGTAGAAGTCATTGAGGTACGGGTTCATTTCAACATCTTCGAAATGCGTTTCCCAGTTGTAATGTTTCGCCAACATTTTTGTGAGGGTTGTCTTTCCTGAACCGATATTTCCTGCTACTGCAATATGCATAATCTACTTGTGTTTTGGGGCTGACTAAATTACAAAATCTGCCTACATAAATCGCCCTTTGTTCAAAAAAAAGTAGGTGTTCAATGCTTTCGCGTACCTGGTACTGTGTGATTAACGGAAATGGGTTGGTGGATGGCAGATTTAAGCGAACAGTAGGGGCGAATAATTATTCGCTCCTACTGTTAAATCCATTTTCAATTATTGAACAATTTTAAAACAATATAACATCGTCTGCGTCTGGATGTACAAGCGGTCGCCGGAAACCTCCATTTTCAGGATTTTGGAATCAAGGACATGATCCCCTGCGAAGAAAAAGGCCACAAATTCCGAATTGAGGTCAACAGTCTGGATGTTCTTCCCTTCTGCGATCAGGAAATAGTCCTGGATCGGGTAAATGGGTTTTCCCGGTGTGAGAGTTGCTACGTCAATGAAATTCCCGAACTGATCGAACCAGGCAACCTGGTTTTCCTCGTCGAACAAAAACAGGCGGTTGTCAATTTCCTGCATGTTCACGATGGATTTCATATTCAGCAGTCCTTTCACGTTTTGCACCTGTTGTCCCTGGCCGTTTCTGAGGGTGATCAATTCCAGTTTTGAATTGGGTTCGTCGTAAATCCAGATGCGGTCGGTTTGGATCGAAGCGCTCATGCTAGCTGCCAGGCTCACGTTCAGATCGCTCAGGTAAATACAATCGCCTTGTAATGCCAATGCATTGTCCAGAAAACAAATACTTTGCTGATCTTCCGAGAACAAAGCGATCTTCAAAGGATTTTGTGCATCGATTTTTTGGATGTTTCCCAATGATTTGATGCTTTCCTGGAGCATGATCTGTCCTTTTGCATCGCGCTTCTGGATGTTTTGATTCTGGTAAATAATGCTTTGATGGATCGGGTCAATGTCCCAGATGGCGGTGGAATCCAGTTCGAGGTGCCAGAGTTCTTTCCACGATTGCTGGCTAAACCCCAAACAGGGAAGAGCGGTGAGAAAGCATGTGACCCAAAATCTAAACATATTGAATGGTTTCGAACTCGGCTTCCTGCAAGATTTGTTCCACGATTTCGCGTGAATTCATCAGGCGGGGCACTTTGTGTTGTCCACCTAATTTACCTTTTTTTTGCAACCAGGCATCAAAGCTGCCCGATTTTAGTATGTGAAGCAAAGGTTTTCCCAAAGCCATGTTTTTGGTACGTTTGGCGTCGTAATCGGAGTTGACGGCGCGCAAAGACTCGTCCAGCAGAAACATGAAACGATTGATGTCATTGGGCTCGCGGTCGAATTCGATGAGCCATTCGTGCTTTGCCTGCGTTTTACCGTCCATGTAGATGGGTGCTACCGTGTATTCGCGGATGATGGCGTTTGTTTTGGAAGAAGCTTCCGTAATGGCATGATCGGTATTGTTGACAATGACTTCTTCACCCACGGAATTGATGAAGTGTTTCGTTCTACCAGAAAGTTTGAAACGGTAGGGCGTTTTGGATGTAAAACGGATCGTATCCCCGACAATGTATCTCCAAAGGCCTGCGTTGGTGGAAATAACCAGTGCATATTCTTCGCCCAGTTCTACCTCATCCAGTTTGCAAATGATTTTGGAATCGGTGTCTTCAAAAGCATGCATCGGGATGAATTCATAATAAATGCCGTAATCGAGCATGAGCAGCAATTCGTTGGAGCCGTCTACATCCTGGATCCCGAAAAATCCTTCGGAAGCGTTGTAGGTTTCCACGTAATGCATGTCGTCGAAAGGAATCAATTCCCGGAATGCCTGCCGGTAAGGTTCAAAACTCACGCCTCCGTGCATGAACAATTCGAGGTTCGGCCACACTTCCCGCAGGTTTGATTTCCCGGTAATCTCCAGTATTTTTCGCGCCAGTACCATCGTCCAGCTCGGAACACCGGCAATGATGTACACATCTTCTTCGATCGTACTTCTTGCCATGAGTTCGATCTTTTCCTCCCATTCCGTCATCAGGGCAATTTCTTTGGAAGGAGTTCTGCGGATTTCCGCCCACCACGGCAGGTTTTTCAGGATGATGGCAGAAAGATCGCCCTGGTAAGCATCATCTGCTACGGGAAGAACTTGAGCGCTTCCACCGACAATGAGGTGTTTCCCCTTGTAAAGCTTTCTGTTGGGGAAATTCTCGTAATACAGTGCCAGTAAATCCTTTCCGCCTTTGTAATGGCAGTCTTCCAGCGATTCCCGGGTTACGGGAATGAATTTGCTCCTTTCGGAAGTGGTGCCGGAACTTTTTGCGAACCATTTCGTGTCCTGTGACCAAAGCAAATGCTGTTCGCCTTCCATCAGGCGTTCGATCCACGGTTTCAGGGATTCGTAATTATTCAGGGGAACGAGTTCCTTAAAATCGGAATAAGACTGGATTTGATGAAAATGGTAGTGTTTGCCGTAGGCGGTTTGAGTTCCCTGCTCAATCAATTTTTCGAAGAGTTCGTGCTGAACATCCTCCGGATATTTTCTGAAAAGCTCGATCTGGTGCAAGCGCTTCCTGATTACCCATGCAAAAATTGAATTGAATGGCATAGCTGAAATTCAGTGAAATGAAAAAAAATAGGAGCCCGCCGCGGCGAACTCCTTATACTATCCGAATGCGTAAATAGACCCGATAATTGCTAAAAGGATCACAGTGTACACAAACCCAATTCCTACAGTTGAACTTTCGAAGAAAGTGTCATTCTTATCGTGGTGATCCGAATGATGTTCTGAATGGTGTTCTGACATAACTTCAATTTTTTTCCAAATTTAAGATTTTGTTTGAAAAAGGAAGCAAATTAATCGTTGTTTGTTCCAATTAATCTCAAAACATAGTAAAACATAGTTACAATGGCTCCCAGAGCAGCAACCACGTAGGTCGAAGCTGCCAGGTTCAGGGCTGTTTTGGAACGTTCGTACTCCACTTTTGTGGCTGTTCCGGAACGTTCAATCCAGTTGAGCGCTCTTCTCGAAGCATCGAATTCTACGGGAAGTGTTACCAAACTGAACAGCGCAATACAACCGTAAGCGATCACGATTGCCCAAAGCACCCATTTGATCGGGAAGGACTCAAACAACACCGCGCCACCAATGAAAGTGAGCATCATCAGGACGTTCAGGAACAACCCGGAAGCATGCTGAAGCGGAACGAGTTTGGAACGCCATTGCAATGGAGCATAAGCTTTGGCATGCTGAACGGCATGTCCGCACTCGTGTGCTGCAATAGCGGCAGAAGCGGCATTTGTTCCGTGATAAACTTCTTCCGAAAGATTCACGGTCTTATCCGCTGGATTATAATGGTCGGTTAATTGCCCGGGAACACAGGTTACCCGCACGTCGTAAATGTTGTAATCGCGCAGCATGCGTTCAGCCACTTCGCGACCACTTAAACGACTTTGAGAGGGAATCTTGCTGAATTCCTGGAATTTGCTTCTTAAGCGCCAGCTCACTAATAGTCCAATTCCCATGAAGACTAATCCAATGAGCATCGCAGGTCCAAAAGGTATCATCGATTTGAATTTTCCCTAAAGTTAGGCACAAAAAAACCTGCTATATTTCAAATTTAGCAGGTTTTAACTTAAAGAATGTTATGCTTAAAATCAGTCTCTGCTTCCGAATAAACGAAGCAATGAAAGGAATAAATTCACGAATAAAACGTAAAGGGTAAATCCTCCCAACAGGGCCAATTTGTTTTTGTTGTCGGCTGAAAGTTCGGAGTCATGTGCATACTTCTTTAACTGCTGCATGTGATAGGCTGTTAAACCGGTGAACACAATTACGCCGATGATGGAGATCAGGTATCCGAAACTGTCACTTTTCAAAAAGAAGTTAACGATGGAAGCGATAAACATCCCGATGAAAGCCATGGACAAAAGAGAGCCCATTTTAGTCAGGTCGACTTTCGTTGTATATCCCATAATTGCCATCACTGCAAAAGTTCCTGCGGTAACCCCGAAAGTTACTGCAATCGATGCCATGGAGTATACCACGAAAATGGTCGAAAGCGAAAACCCGATCAGGATGCTGTAAAGCGCAAATAATCCGAATAATAAAGGGAAGGATAAGCGATTAATCATCGTTTGCATCAGTAAAGCAACACCTATCGGTGAAAAGACTACGACATAGAAAAGCGGGGATAATTTAGCGCCACCCTGCGGAGTTGCAGTAATGAAGTATTTCCCGATGAATTCAACAGTTCCGTATTGGTAAGCAATAGCACCCGATACGATCAATGCGAAGAACATAAATCCGTAAACCTTTGCGAAGAATTGTCTTGCTGCTGCTTGTTTTTCAGCTGTATCAAAGCTGTAATCGTCTATGATTTGATTCATTTTTGTTGGTATTAGAAAGTTTAAATTTAATAAAAAAGGTTGAATGGGTCAAAAGGTTCAAAAGTTCAAAAGGTTCAAAAGGTTCAAGTACAAAAGTTCAAAAAGTTTCAACGCTTTAAACTTTGGAACTTGTTGAACTTTGTTTTATCCTTCCATAATAATCCATTTCTTGATCACGATGTTTGCCCATTCCTTTACCAGGTCCTGGTACTCGCCGCTTTCGGTTTCATTGGAAAGGATGCGTTTTTCCAGTTTGATCTCATAGTTGATCTTGATCTTATTGGGATCGGTTTGAACGATCTCTGTTTTCACCGTTCCAACGGAATTCGATTTCACCACCGTCGTTACTTTGTCGGCTATTTTGATCGGGTTGGGAGATTCGATGTAGATGGAATATTTTTGTTGTTTGCTGAACGGAATGATGCTGTAATCTGCCAGGGGCTCTAATTTTTCTCCCTGGAAGAAAATGAAATTCGGGATCAGTTTTTCGGCATTGAAGGAATACAGGTTGTCATCGAAGTTTGAAAAATAAGTACTCACGGTGTCTTCCTGTTTGAAGTTCACAGGATACGGATACACGTATTTCACTTCGCTTGGTTTCAAGATCGTGTCGCAAACATTCATGTTTTTAAAGAAACGCGCGGTAGCCGGATTCCGGAACAGTACCGAATGCTGTCCGCTGAACGAATCCCTGCGGTTGATACTGATCGTGCTGTCCGAAAGGTGATTGGTTTTTAACACAATGGTTGCCGTGTGCTTGTTGTTGTTTAAATCACTTTGCGGAAGCAGCACGGCGCTGGTTGATACTTTTCCTTTTTCCTCGCTGGTAAATAAGATGGATTGGTTCCCTTCGCACGGAGCAGGAATTTCATCCAGGTAATAGAAGCGGCTTTTGCCGGTCGGACCAAACAGGAAATGTTCGTCTCCTCCGAGGTTTTCGATCACCAGGTACCGGTAATCCAATTGGTAAAGCGCCACAAACCCGTGCTCAAAGACGCCTTCGTTCAGTCCTCTCGTAAATCCGACATGGTATTTCAGCTTGCTTTCTTCCAGGTATTGCTGGATCAGGCGGAAAAAGATCTTCTGGTCCATGATTCTTTTTTTGTACGAATCAACTGCCTTGATGCTTTCGGGCATATTCTCATCTTCGTTCCAGGCAAAATCCGTTTCAAAAAAGTGAATGATCCGGTTCAGGTTTTCAAGCGGCCCCAGATTCTTGTCCAAAATTGCTTCGGCATTCAGGGTAACGGTAAAATCCTTAAACCCGGTATTGACGTGGTAACGGTCGTAATCTCCCGAATGAATGAGTTCATACGTGAAGGTTTCGTTCGGAAGCCAAAGCGTATAAGCCACTTTGGAAGCATTAGCCGGGTGCGCGGAAAATTCATTTTGGGAATTCTTTTTCACGCCCTGGATATTCCAGTAAAAAGTAGGGGATGTGCCTTTGTCCTTCACCACGTAATTACTCAGGTTTTTGGATGGATAAACCGTGAGTTCGTAATTACTGAAGTTGCGCAGGGAAAGACGCGAGTTTAAGGAATACAGGTCGTCTTCCAGGTAAATGCAATGCGAAAGGCTGTAGCTTTTGTAATCGATCTGGTACACGACGTCAATGACATCGCCGACTTCCAGGTTCGGGAAAATGAACTGGATGCGCTTGTAGTATTCGGACTCGTACTTGTTCTTGTTGTCGATGAATGTTTCCTTGATGTTCTCATCGGTCAATTCCTTGATCGAATTATCGGCTTTGATGATGCGGGCTTTCTTGAGGGTAATTCGCCCGTTGTTGAACTGGAACAAATCGTGATTGATGAAATCTTCGACCCCTTTTTTGGAAAGCAGTTTGATGCGCTTGAAGTAAACGACAGACGTTTCGTAATCCATCATAAAGTCGACCGTAATGCGGTTTTCAAAATAAATCGCGTCCTCGGATTTCAGGGAATCGGGGATAGCCGGATTTGAAAATTCGGGCCAGACGTATTTGTCCCCGGCAAAGCTCAGGTTGTTAAATGCCAGTAGCAATAAAGTGGCTAAAAGAATGTGCTTCATGGTTGATATGTTGCAGGTTTAAGAATATAAGTTTTCCAATAATTGACCAATGCGCCTTTGCTTCCGGAATTTTCCTTCGTGAGGTGCATGTGGAATTTCGTTTGTGTAGTTGCTGTTTCCAGATCAATGCCTTTCCCGGTATCAAAACCCGGTTTGAATTTCAGGTGATTGAATGAGAAGTGAAAATCCGCATCGAAACGCGCACTGTCGCCGTTGTAAACCACGTGCATCAGTTTCGTCATTTCGGGCAGGCACTTCAGATCGATGTACTGGTTGTCATTCACCACATTGTAGTAAGAAGCCGGAAGTGTACTCGAAACATAGATCGAAGTCTGGTGTTTGTCGGTAAACGAACTGTCGATCTGGTGTGCATACGGGATCAGGTAATCGACAACCTTTTTCATCGTGGAGGAATTGTCGGTGTATTTGTATAGGTGTGCAAAGATCAGCGCGAATTTTTCCCGGAAGTTCATTTTCAACCGGTATGCCGGCTGATTGGAAGCATTGAGGTAGAACTCGTAATCGAAAGACAGGTTCGGCTGGAACAGCAAAGTACCCGGAACGTTTTGATATGCGTCTGTTTTCTTTTGGAGCAGGAAAGCTTCCGTTCCCAGGATCTGAAGGCTCGGATCTCCGAACAGGCATTGTTTTTCCGTACCGTCGAGGTAAATGATTCGGTTTTCCCAAACCAGCGAAACAATCATGTGGTTAGCCATGGCAATGGAAGGAAAATCGTAAACATCTTTTTTGATGGATGTTTTTGAAACGGTCAGGTACGATTCAAAACCGAAAAACTGAAGCATCTGGTGCAAAAGCATGGCCATGTCCTTGCAGTCGCCGTATTTGTTGATGATGGTTTGATTGGCTTTCCGGGGAATGAGTGCGTTCAACCCGTTTTCGATATCCAGGTAAACGATGTTTTCCTGTACGTACTCGTAACAAGCCTGCGCAAGTTCCAATGATTTTCCTTTTTTGGAAAGCGTCATAATATTTTCCGGAAGATAACCGGGATTGATGGAGCCGTGATCTTCGATTTTCTGCTCAAACCATTCGTTGAAATACGCATTGGGTTCCGCGCCTTTCGGGTGCACCAAAAAGTAGATACGTTCTTCATCCGGAAGAAAATCCTGGCTGGCAATCACAAAATGCCCGGACTTCTTTTCTGCCCGATGCCGGAACGAAGCCTCCATATTATCCGGAAGTGTGATTTCGTAGAAGAAATCATCAGCATCATTGATCCCGTCTTTGTAGATATCCGTCAGGAACATGAGTTCGGTAGCTGAGGTTTGATATTCAAACTTGAACAGGCAATTCGGGGGAATGGAGAAGCTGTATGTTCTCAGTCCGTTGAAAACAGAGCTCCAGTTGATGGTAGAAACCGTGAGATTGGACTCAAACTTGATTTTTTGGGGCCTGCCGTTGATGGTGAACGTTCCTTGTTTTGACAGCAGGCTTTCCGTTTCACTGATCGAAAAATAGAATGTTTGGTCGGTGCCCGTTTCGTTGGAACCTTCGAAATAATTCGTGGTTTGGTAAGTTCCGCCGGCCTGGACCACCACAATGGTTTTTTCCAGCGAAAATTTCAATCCTTCCGAACCATAAGCTATTGCACCGGCAAAAAATGAAGCCAGCAAAGCAATTAAAAAGGTGGTTTTTTTGATCATGCAGTGTAGTGAGTTTTAGTGTTATCTCTTTGATTTAATGCAATTTTGCCTGCACTAAATTAATAAACTCTTTTCGGGTAGAATCGTTACTCAGGAATAATCCTGTAAATGCGCTGGAAGTTGTTACGGAATTTTGTTTCTGTACGCCACGCATCTGCATACACATGTGCTGGCATTCCAAAACAACAGCTACCCCTTTCGGTTTCAGAGTTTCCTGGATACAATCGCGGATTTCGATCGTCAAGCGCTCCTGTACCTGCAACCTGCGGCTGAACGCATCCACTACGCGCGGAATTTTGCTCAGGCCTACAATTGTTCCGTTGGGGATATAGGCAATGTGTGCTTTCCCGAAGAAAGGCAGCATGTGGTGTTCGCACATGGAATATACCTCGATGTCTTTCACGATCACCATTTCGGAATATTCTTCGTGGAACAAAGCGCTTTTGAGAATTTCTTCCGGTTTGATATCGTAGCCCTGTGTCAGGAATTGCAAAGCTTTTGCTACGCGTTCGGGAGTTTTCAATAAGCCTTCACGCTGCGGGTCTTCCCCGATTTGAGAAAGAATGGTTCTGTAAATGCCGGAAATGTTTTCAGTTGTGTCGTCGTTGTAATGAAATTCGCTCATGAGTCTATGTGAAATGTAATATGTGAAATGTAAAAAGGAGATAAGTGTGAAATGAAGATGGATAAGGACCACATTTTACATTTAACTTTTTACATTTTAATTAGTTAAAAGGGTTCTTTCCCGCCGAAGTATTCTACGAAATTGTTCTCGGTTTCTACGAGTTTGATTTTGCAAAGCTGGCCGCCGGCTTCTCTGATCGGGGAATCGATGATTTTCCAGATTTCAATAGCCAGGTTTTCCGTGGAAGCGAGTTTTCCTGCCAGGAAAGGCACATCGAGGTTCAGGTTTTTATGGTCCAGTTGCTCGATCACCAATTCCTTGATGATTACACTCAGGTCTTTGAGATTGATCACGAAACCTGTTTCCGGGTTGGGTTCGCCTTTTACCGTTACAAATAGTTCGAAGTTGTGTCCATGCCAGTTTTTGTTGCTGCACTTTCCGAATACTTCTTCATTTTTTTCATCAGACCATTCTTCGCGCCACAATTTGTGCGCAGCATTGAAATGTTCTCGTCGTGTTATGTATACTGTTTCCAAGTCTTGAAAAATAGGGTACAAAGATAGCGGATTGATGTGAGAAGTTAAACATCCGGGGAGAATTATCAATTATTAATTATCAGGAGGAAAAACTTCATTCTTGATAATTAAACCGCTGATAATTGATAATTTTGTTTAAAATTAAGGAAGATGATCGTCATTACAGGAGCAGCAGGATTTATCGGAAGTTGCATCGTTGGGACCCTGAATAGCAAGGGAATTAATAATTTGATCCTGGTGGACGATTTCTCCAAAACGGAAAAAGCGGCCAATCTCGATGGAAAACTGTTTGTTGCCATGGTTCAGCGTGCTGATTTCGATCAGTGGATGCAGGAGTTCGGTGATGAGGTAACTTGCGTGTTGCACATCGGTGCGCGTACGGATACGACTGAATTTGACAAAGCCATTTTTGACGAATTGAATGTGGACTATTCCAAAATGGTTTGGAACCATTGTGTGAAGTATCAAATTCCGTTGGTATATGCAAGTTCGGCAGCGACTTACGGTTTGGGAGAATTGGGCTACGACGACGACGAATCGAAAATGCCGCTGTTGCAGCCTTTGAATCCTTACGGCTGGTCGAAACAATGGTTTGATATGTGGGCGCTGGAGCAAACAGAAACACCGCCGCATTGGTACGGATTGAAATTCTTCAATGTTTACGGGCCCAACGAATACCACAAGGCGCGTATGGCTTCGGTGATTTTCCATACGTTTAACCAGGTGAAAGCACACGGCTCCATGAAATTGTTCCGTTCGCACAACCCCAATTATACGGATGGCGGCCAGATGCGCGATTTCGTATACGTGAAGGATTTGGTTTCGGTGATCGAGTTTTTGATGAAAGGAACCGCGAAGTCGGGGATCTACAATTTAGGTTCCGGAAAAGCACGTACTTTCCTGGATTTGGCAGAAAATACGTTCAGAGCATTGGGCAAAGAACCGAATATCTCTTTTATCGACACTCCGGAAGATATCCGCGATAAATACCAGTATTTCACCGAAGCAAATATGCAGAAACTGATCGGCCAGGGATATGATGTTCCCTTTCATTCACTGGAGGAAGGAATCGAGGATTACGTGAAGAACTATTTGATGGAAGGGAAATACATCTGATCAGGAAGAAATTTTCCGGATTCAAAATTCAAAATAAATTTCTTGAACCATTTGAACCATTTGAACCATTTGAACCATTTGAACCATTTTCTGCCTTAATAATTGTATTTTGGAACTTTAAAACAGATCTTTTAGCAGTGCTTAAATCCATTCATCACATTGCCATTATTTGTTCGGACTACGAGAGGTCCAAACGGTTTTACACGGAAGTACTTGGTTTCGAAATCCTGGCGGAAAATTACCGCGAAGACCGGAAATCGTATAAACTGGACCTTATCCTGAACGGAGTTTACTGCGTGGAACTGTTTTCATTCCCGGATCCACCGAAAAGAATTTCGCGTCCCGAAGCCCTCGGATTAAGGCATTTGGCTTTTTCGGTTGACCATGTGGACAATTGTGTCACCGAATTACTCCTGAAAGGCGTGATCTGCGAACCGGTGCGCATCGATGAATTCACCGGGAAACGCTTTACTTTTTTCGAAGACCCGGACGGATTACCGATCGAGTTGGTGGAACTTTAATCCGCTTCTTGTCAGGAATTCTAACGGGAAGCAAAAAAGCAGTTCATTTTTTAAAAAAGGAGCCTGTTCGGTTTTTTTTAGCATAAAAGTAACAGTTTCCAAACGCCGGAAGTCTGGCTAAATAGCTAGTTTTGCAGCCTGAAGAAAAACTACAATGAAATTTATTATTCTTGCGTTAAGCGGCATCTTGTCTTGTCAGGTGTATGCCCAATCTATTGCCAACGGAAACTTCAATTCGGGAACAGCTTCCTGGGGATGTAACCCTGAAACAAATGCCGAATCCGTTTACGGAGGTTCGTCCAATACAAATGTAGTAGCAGAAGTTGATGCCGTGGCCGGCCTTTGCCAGACCATCACCGGGTTAACGGTCGGAGCTTTATACCGCGTTACTTTCCTGTGTTCCCGCAGAACCAGTTGTGGCCCAACTGTTCAAAGCATGACCGTAACAATTAGCGGAGGGGCAGCTTCCAAAAATATTTCGAGAAACGGAACGGCTTTTTCCCTGGTTACCGAATTTGTGGATTTTGTACCGACAGCCACTGTGCACACGCTTACTTTTACCGGTACAACCACCGAAACATGTAACCTGCTTGTAGATAATGTCCAGCTTGTTCTTGTTTCTGCCCTTCCGGTGGAACTTAGTTCATTTACAGCAAATTGTTCTGGCGGTTCCGGGCTTTTAAACTGGACTACCGAAAGCGAATCCCGCACGGATCATTTTACCATTGAAAGTTCAGCCGATGGCCTTTCCTGGAAGGAAGAAGCACAAGTGAAGGCACAATTCAGTTCCCAGACACGGACCGATTATTCGTACCGGGTTGATAATCCGCTCAGCGGAACAAGTTATTACCGCTTGCTTTTAACAGATGTAGACGGAACAGAAGAAATGCTCTCCGTTGCAAGCCTGACGTGTGAAAATGACGAAGTAACACTCTACCCGAATCCGGCAAAAGGGTTACTGACCGTGAATGCTTCCGCAAATGATTTTGCAGGAGTGTTTGACGCTTCGGGAAGATCGGTTTCAGCAGATGTACAAATCTTAAACAAAAAACAGTTCCAGGTAGATCTTTCCGGTTATGGAGCAGGATTGTATTTTCTGCAGATCAGCGATCACAGGTATAAAATCGTGAAGGAATAGGAATTTTTCCGCAAATCCGGCGGTTCGGGCCTGCTTTAAATCGCCGGATCAGATATTATCCGGGATAATAAAAAGAAGTTCCGCATAAATAATCTCTTTCCCGATCATCGTTTCTTCGACCTGGTAGAAAGCAATACTGGTTTGTCCGGAAACGGGCTCATATTCCAACTCGTCTAAAATAAAAGGTTCCTGCATGCGCCCGGGAGAATTTACTTCCATACTTCCCAAAAACTGGTAGGTAACGATGTAGGATTGTTTGCCTTTATCCTGAACCAGCTTCAGAAAGGTGTCTTTTTTGTAATCAATGCCGAGTTTATGCAGCAGGTCTTTGATTTCGGGAGTAAAGATCTCGTCGTAATACTTGAAAAAGGAACGGAACTCCTGTACGTGGTATTCCGAGTAACCACACAGGGTGTTCGAATAGATTTTCCGGGTTAATTTACTCGGGACTTCGAACACCCAATGTTTAAACGTTATTGTTTCTGTAAACATCATCTTCGATTACAGGTTGATTTGATGGTTAATTTGTTTTCTTACTGGTATGGCAGCTTGCAACAGAAGCAAATTGCCCGGGGAAATAAGGGGAATGGTTCATTGATTCTTCATACACAGTTTTGCGCTGCGAAAGTCGGGAACGGGTGGTGAGTACTCAAAAAAAAAGGGTGTTTACCGGATATTTTCGAGTAAATGATGTTAAATTTGGTGTGAAGATGTTCCGAAGTCTCCTCCTCCTGAGTATTGGCTTAACGGCCAACTGTATTTTTGCCCAAAAGAATACGGAGAGG